>JANMVS010000173.1:0-13726 GCA_031392885.1 Verrucomicrobiota bacterium | reverse complement strand
GGCTCGGTTTTGGCCGAAATCAAATGGAGCGAATAAGAGGCTTACGCGATCGACCCCGGTCATCGGTCGGCATGGGCACTCGGTTCGGGGATCTGCGCCGGCAGTTCAAGCCTTATCGCAGGCTGGGTCGCAGCCAGACATCCCACCCGCGAACACCCCATGGCGGCCGGACAGCTTGCCGGGCTATCATGCCGAGGTGGCAGTGGGAATCATCCGTGCCGCCACCAAAACCAAAACTCGGAGACATGATTATGTGCACTCACAAAAAAATCGGCGCAGGACTGCTCGCGTTGGCGATCGGATTGGCTTTGGCCATGGCAGGCTGCACGGAAAGCAAAAAGGAAGTTGCCCTCAAATTTGCCGACTGTCCAGCGGCCGTCCAGAAGACGATCATTGACCACGCGGGCGGCGTCCAATTTCCCGAAGTCGATAAAGAGACCAAGAAGGACGGTCGTGTCGTTTACGAAGCCAAGGGGAAGAGGGCCGACGGCAAGAAAATCGAAATCAAGGTCGCGGCCGATGGGAGCTTAGTTGGATTTGCAAACGGAGACGACGATTGATGGAGGCCTTCACCGCCGACGGGCAGGTGAAGTGAACCGAAAACCCGTGGAGAATCGCGCCGCAGACTAAGGTGTCTCGACCATCAGGAAATGTGGTGCTCTACTTGGCACGACGCGCCGCATCGCATGAACGTGCGGCGTTGACAGTGCGGTGATGCTGCGCAGCCTAGCCATGATGCTCAATTTCCGGCGGATTCTCGCAATCGCGCTGCTGGCCCTGTGGGGACCGGTGACGCTTCATTGTGGGATGGAGGTTGACGGAATGTTTGGATTGGCGCCGATTCATGCGGCTAAAGCCGCGAACCCGCACGCGCCGGTTGCGCCGGATACCGATCCCGACGGGTGCGGGGCCATTGAGACCGGACGGTTCGAGTCTCTGCTTACTTGGTTTACAGCTCCTGCGCCGGTCGAGAATGGGTGTATGGTATGGCTGGAGTTAATCGAACCGGAGTTGTCGGTAGTTCCATTGCCCTTACACGAATCCGCCGCCCGGGCCATGGAGTGGGTGCCCAAATGGGCGTTTTATCGCCGCGCCGCGCTTTCGCCGCGGGCTCCTTGCTGGATTTCGTAATCGGTCCCTGCGCGGACTGAGGTCGTATGTCGCGCCGTGTTCGGCCGCTTTGACCGTCTCTTCTGTCGCTCTGCGCGAATTCATCATGCAAGGAAATTCAAAACATAACCCAACCCGCTCTTTTTTGGCCGTGAATCATCGGTGGCTCAGTTGCGCATCGCTCCTGGCATTCTGCGGCCTATTCGCCGGATGCGCGACTTATCGCGCGCAACCCCTATCTCCGTCCGACACGGCGGACGAATTCCACGCGCGCCGGTTGAACGATCCCAAGTTGCGTGCCTTCCTTGAGGCGAACGTTCCCGAAGTGGCGCAACCGTGGCCACGCCCTTCTTGGGAGCTGTCCGAACTGACACTTGTCGCCTTCTTCTATCACCCCGACCTCGATGTGGCGCGGGCGCAATGGGCTTCCGCGACTGCCGCGATCAAGACGGCAGGGGCACGGCCGAATCCGACGTTGGGCGTGACGCCCGGCTACAACTTCAACGCGAGCGGTGGAAGCTCACCGTGGTTTCCCGGCATCACCGTCGATCTCCCGGTCGAGACTGCCGGCAAACGCGGCATCCGCATCAGTCGGGCGGAACGCCTCGCGCTCTCGGCCCGCCTCAACGTGACCACCGTCGCCTGGCAGTTGCGGAGTGCACTCCGGGCGGCCTTGACCGATTTCACGGCGAGTCGCCGCCGCATAGTTCTTTTACAGGTGCAGGCCGACGCCCAGCGGCGGATCGCGGACCTTCTCCAAGACCGCCAATCCGCCGGCGCTGCCTCTGCCACCGAGGTATCCACCGCCCGCATTGCTTTAACCCGACTCCAGGTCGATGAGACGGACGCCGACCGCCAAAGCAACGACGCATTAAGCCATCTGGCGACCGCGCTGGGCTTGCCGCTCGCATCCTTGCAAGTCGGACAGCTTAGTTTCGCGCTGGAGGCCAATCCGAGCGTGCTCGACGCGCCAACCGCGCGCCGGCTGGCTCTGCAACGTCGCTCCGACATTCGATCTGCTCTAGCCGATTACGATGTGAGCGAGTCTGAACTCGAGGCGGAAATCGCGAAACAGTATCCGGACGTTCACCTCGGCACGGGCTACCAGTGGGACCAAGGCGAAAACAAGTGGAATCTGGCATTTTCCGTCGAACTGCCGGTGTTCAACCGTAACCAAGGCGGGATCGCGGAAGCTGAGGCCAAGCGGCGTGAGACCGCGGCGCGGTTTCGCGCCTTGCAAACGAGGATTGCCGCGGAAATCGACCGCGCGACTGCCGCGCAATCGCTCGCCGTCAAACAGCTCGCTCGGGTGCGCGAGGTGCAACGTGCATTGGATGCACAATTGGACCGAATGCACGCCCGGCTTGCAGCTGGTGACATTGATCAGCTCGAATTTCAGACTGCCAAGCTGGAATCCGCCGCCAGCGCGGTGGCTTTGCTCGACAGCGAGGTCCGCGTGACACAAGCGGCCGGCGAATTGGAAGATGCCCTGCAAATACCGTTCCCCGCGTTATCGATCGCCGAGGGACCGGGCGACGCACGCACTCCGAAGGAAAAACCATGAAAAAGATCATCATCGGAATCGTCATTGGCATCGCAATCGGAGGCGCTGGCGCCTGGTGGCTCCACCGCAGCGAGGAACCCGCCGCATCGCCATCAAAGCCAGTCGCGAAGGCCGCGGCGCAGCCGGAGGCATCTCCAGGCGTGAGGCTCGACCGGGCACAACAAACGAGCGCCGGCATCGAAGTGGCCCAGCCCATCGCGCGCGAGCTGCCGCGTGAGGTAAAAGGCTACGGCCGGGTGCTCGATCCGACGGCGCTCACGGTTTCGCTGGTGGAACTCGATGCCGCCGAGGCGGCGCTCGATGCATCGAACAAGGAATATGAGCGCATCAAGGCGCTCTTCGCCCACGACCAGAACGCCTCTGCGCGCGCCGTCGAAGCGGCCGAAGCCGGGCTCAAACGGGACCAAGCGCAAGTCGAGGGGGTCCGCGCCAAGTTGATTGCGGTGTGGGGGCGTCCACTCATCGAGCAGAAGGATTTCCGCGCGGTGGTTCGTTCCCTGGCGGATCACGAGGCGGTATTGGTCCGGGTGGATCTCCCGATTAGCGAAACGTTGTTTTCTCCACCCACCGGCGCGCGAATCGTCTCGCTTGCCCGGGAAGAGCGGTCCGCGAATGCCGAGTTCGTCGGCTTCGCCACCTCCGCGGACCCGCAAGTGCAAGGTCAGGGTTTCCTTTTTCTGCTCAAGGAGAACAGGCTGGGCGCTCGCCCCGACATGGCTGTTATCGGGTATCTCACGACGGGCACTGACCCATTGCGCGGCGTCGTGGTGCCGCGCGGTGCCGTGGTGCGAAGCGAGGAAAAGGCCTGGGTCTATATCCAGCAGGATGACACGACTTTCATCAGGAAGCTGGTGTTGTTGGATCGACCGCTGGACGACGGCTGGTTCGTGGAGGAGGGTTTGACGCCAAGCGACCGAGTCGTCGTCAGCGGGGCGCAGATTCTTCTCTCCGAGGAAGGCAAAGCGCACTTTGGCATCAAAGACTAACCATCGGCCCCGCCATGCTGAAACAGATCATCGAGCTTTCCCTGCGGTTTAGAACGGCGGTCATCGTCGTCGCCTGCCTGGTGACTGCCTACGGGCTCTACGTCGCCCAGCGGGCAAAACTGGATGTTTTCCCGGAATTCGCCCCGCCGCAGATCGTGGTGCAAACTGAGGCGCCCGGCCTTTCGGCCGAGGAAGTCGAAGCGCTGGTCACGCGGCCGGTGGAATATGGCCTGAACGGCACGCCGGAGCTGGAGAAAATCTATTCGCAGTCGATCCAAGGGTTATCCGTCGTTACGGTGGTTTTTCACGAGAGCGCTGATATTTACCGGGTCCGCCAGCTCACGGGCGAAAGACTCGTGGAAATTGCTGGCCAGCTTCCCGACGGCGTGAAGCCGCCCAAGATGGGTGCGCTCACGTCTTCGACCAGTCTGACGATAGCCTTTGGGCTGACCTCCGACCATCATTTGCCACTGGATTTGCGGACGTTCGCCGACTGGACGGTGCGCCAGCGCCTCCTCGGTGTCCCTGGGGTGGCTCGCGTCGAGACGTTCGGCGGAGAGGTCCGGCAAATCCAGATTCAGGTGAAACCGGACCGGCTGGTCGCCTACGGTGTTTCGCTCGAAGACGTGATGGCCGCGGCGCGGAAGGCCACCGGCGTGCGCGGCGCGGGATTCATTGAAAATGAAAATCAGCGGATCGTGGTTCGCACCAAAGGACAGGCGGTCTCGCCCGACGCCTTGGGTGAAGCCGTGCTGGCCTATCACGGCGGCGCCAGCGTGCGGCTGAAGGATGTGGCGACAGTGGCGGACGGGCCGGAGCCGAAACTCGGCGACGCGCAGGTCATGGGCCGGCCGGGCATCGTGATGCTCGTGCATGGCCAGTTCGGCGCGAATACGCTCGAAGTCACGCAAGCCATCGAGACGGCGCTGGAAGGACTGAAGCCCGTGTTTGCCGCGGAAAAGATCACCTATCAGCCCTCGTTGTTCCGGCCGGCCAATTTCATCGAGGACTCGATCCACAACATCAACAAGTCCCTGCTCATCGGCGGAGGGTTGGTCATCGCGGTCCTGTTCTTCTTCCTCGCGAATCTGCGCAGCGCCCTGATTGCGATTGTCACCATTCCTTTGTCGCTGCTCGCAGCGGTCGTGGTGCTGGAACACTTCGGAGCGTCGATCAACACGATCACGCTGGGCGGTTTTGCGATCTCAATTGGCGTCGTTGTCGACGACGCGATCATCGGACTGGAGAACGTCTGGCGGCGGCTGCGGGAAAATCGAACGCGGGAAAAGCCGCGCTCGGCCCGGGCCGTGACGCTGGCGGCCACGCTCGAGGTAAGAAGCCCGATTGTGTATGCGACCTTCATTGTCGCGGCAGTCTTCTGGCCAGTGCTGATGATGTCCGGGGTCAATGGCCGCCTGTTTTCGCCTCTGGCGGTGGCTTTCATTCTCGCCACCCTCGCGTCGCTAGTTGTCGCCATCACACTGACTCCGGCCCTCTGCTATCTCTTGCTGCCGAAAGCAAAGGCAAAGGAGCCGCGCTATATCAATTGGCTGCAGCGCCAGCATCGCCGCGCGCTCGAAGTCGTGTCGCGCTGGCCGAAGACCGTCATCATCGCCACAATTGTCGTGTGCGTCGCCGCCATCGCGGCGCTCCCGTTCCTCGGCGGCGAATTCCTGCCGGAGTTCAAGGAGGGACATTACGTTCTCCGCATGACCACGGCGCCGGGTGGATCGACCCTGGCGTCGCTGAAGATCGGCACCGCGATCACGAAGGAGCTGCTCAAAAACCCGCACGTTCAATCAGTCGCGCAACAGGTCGGACGCGCGGAACAGGGAGAAGACACGGCCGGGCCGGAACACAGCGAGTTTCACGTCCAACTGAAGCCGTTGGCCGGCGACGAGGAGGAAGGGGTGAAAGAGGAAATCCGGTCCACCTTGGCGAAATTCCCCGGCATCAGCTTTGCGATCACGCCCTTTCTCGAAGAACGCATCGAAGAAATCCTCACCGGCGGGCGTGGCGAGGTGGTGGTCAACCTGCTCGGCAATGATCTGGGTGTCCTCGACCAAAAAGCGGAAGAGGTGCGTCGCGTCGTGGCATCGGTGCAAGGGGCCTCCGAGGTGCTGCTGCCCACGGAAGCAGGTTCGCCCGAACTCACAATCAGTCTGCGAGCGGATCGCTTGCGGCAATTCGGATTCGAGCCGGTGGATGTCCTCGAAACGATTCAGACCGCCTACCAAGGCGCGGTCGTGGCGCAAACCTATGAGAACAATCGCGTGTTTGAGGTCGCCGTGATCCTCGACCCGGCCAGCCGGAGGGAGCCGGAGATGATCGGTGCCCTCGCGGTGCGCAATGCGACGGGCACGCGGCTGCCGCTGCGCGAACTGGCAACGATCACGAACACATCGGGGCGCTACGTGATTGTCCACCAGGGGACATTTCGCCAGCGGCAGGTGACCTGCAACGTGGAGGGTCGCGATGTCGCCTCCTTCGCCAAGGAAATGAAGGCCAAGATTCGCTCAGAGGTCGTCTTGCCGGCAGATATTTCACTCGTATTCGGGGGCGCGGCCGAAGCGCAATCGACCGCCCGCCGCGAGTTGCTGTTTCATTCCGGCGTCGCGGCGGTGATTATCGTCCTCCTGCTGTCGATTGTCTTCGCGAATGCGCGCAACATGCTGCTGGTGCTCGCGAATCTGCCGTTTGCCTTGGCGGGAGGCGTGCTGATCGCAGCCCTGACCGGCGGGTCATTGTCCATCGGGTCGCTGGTGGGTTTCATTTCCCTCTTCGGCATCAGCACACGGAATTCGATTCTGATGATTTCCCATTACGAAACGCTGGTCGTGGAGGAAGGAATGACTTGGGGGCCGGAGACCGCCTTCCGGGGTGCCGTCGAGCGACTGCTGCCGATCCTGATGACGGCGCTCGTCGTCGCATTGGGTTTGTTGCCGATTGCGCTGGGCAGTGAGGAGGCCGGTAAGGAAATCGAGGGACCGATGGCTATCGTGATTCTCGGCGGCTTGGTAACATCGACCGCACTCAATTTACTCGTCCTGCCGACGCTGGCGCTGCGGTATGGCCGGTTTGAAAAGCCGGCCCTGGAGTAAAGGGAGTAACCATGAAGGCCGCACTGAATCTTTTGCTGGTCCCGAAAACGACCGAAGCTTCCTGGAAGACGTTGCCCCCATCAAATGCCCCGAGCAAACGCATATTTTAGATCCTGCGTGTGAATCGGGGACAACGGACCACAGCTGAATCATGAATCGCGACCACATCAAAGCGCCCGTCGCGGCAAAGCTGAGCCGGCTTCCGCGAGGCGTGTGGGCGCTCGGTTTTGTCAGCCTGTTCATGGATATTTCGTCGGAAATGATCCACGGATTGCTGCCGCTGTTTCTCATCGGAACGCTGGGTGTCAGCGCGGCGGGGCTGGGATTCATCGAAGGCATCGCCGAAAGCACCGGCGCGATCACGAAACTTTTCTCCGGGATTTGGTCGGATCGGCTCGGCCATCGGAAACCTCTGGCCGTGCTGGGCTATGGGATGGCTGCACTGGCGAAACCTTTGTTTCCATTGGCGGACAGCGTTGTGACGGTGTTCGCTGCGCGTTTTATTGACCGGATCGGCAAAGGTATTCGCGGCGCGCCGCGCGATGCGCTGGTCGCCGACCTCACACCGCCGGAGCAACGCGGGGCGGCGTTTGGCTTGCGGCAGGCGCTCGATACCGTCGGCGCTTTTGTTGGGCCGTTGCTCGCGATGGGGCTCATGGTATGGTTCGCCAACGCGGTGAGGACGGTATTCTGGCTCGCGACCGTGCCGGCCGTGATCGCGGTCACGATTCTTGTGCTCGCTGTCCGCGAGCCGGAAGCGAGTCGGCCCAAGGCGGTTCGCGGCAATCCCTTCGTCGGATTCCGTTGGCGAAGTTTTCCACGCCCCTTTTGGCGTCTGGTCGTGGTTGTCATGCTCTTTACGCTGGCACGCTTTTCAGAGGCATTCCTCGTATTGCGGGCGCAATCGTCGGGATTGCCGCTGGCGTATGCGCCCTTGGCATTGGTGGTGATGAATCTCACCTACGTTCTGTCGGCCTATCCGGTCGGGGCGCTCTCCGACCGCGTGCCGCGGCATCGACTGCTGGTCGTCGGATGTGTGGTTATGGTGGTGGCGGACATGTTTTTGGCACTTGGCGATAGCCCCAGCTACATCTTGATCGGCATCGCGGCCTGGGGTCTGCACATGGGGCTGACCGAAGGCCTGCTCGCAGCGCTCACGGCCGATAGTGCGCCGGCCGAATTGCGTGGCACGGCGTTCGGCATCATAAACCTCGCGCGAGGCGTAATGCTATTTGTGGCGAGTATGCTGGCCGGCGGGCTTTGGACGCTGTTCGGAGCACCGACCACTTTTTTGGCCGGTGCTGGCCTGGCGACAATCACGGCGCTCGCCGTTGCCCGTGAGGGCCGGGGACGGAAGGATTAATTCGTCAAGGGGCTTAGGTTTGGACAGACTTGCAATCAGATACGTTGGGCAGTTTTTCGCACCTGAGCTAAATCGAGTATGCTCGGCAGCAGGATGATCGAGTGTTTCATTGCCCGGCATGTAACAAATGGGAGGAATAACCGTTCCAAACCGCCCCTTGCCCCATCTAGTAAAAATCTCATTTGACCGAAAATACAGCTTCCTCTGGGGAAACCCATTTGAATACAGTCCCTTCGCCCGCGCATCCGTCCAGTGCACCCGTGGCATTCCAGATCGGTGGGTCGGGCCGGCGGCAAATCCAAATCTGCCGGGCCGGCGTGGGGTATTTAGCCTAACAGCGCAGCTTTTTTGGGGCGAGTGGGGCGAATCGAGGCCTGAAATCCGAGCGGTCTTGTTCCAAAACAACCGCAAATTTTTCCAATTCCCTCAGCCTCGTGGCATTTGCCCCTCGAAACGGACAGTTTCGCCCCACAAGTTCTCGGTAGCCGTTCAGGTGGGCAGCCATTCGACGCGCTTCGCTTGCTCATGGCAGGCCATTTTAGTCCTCGGCCTAGTGCCGACGTGATCCCCCTGCACACGGCGCGTCGAATGCCCTGAGCTTGTCGCAGGCCTCCTGAAGGGTCAGCTTGCCGGGATGCCTGCCAAGCGAGCCTTCGTCTACATCCTCCGGTGCGCCGATAAGACTTTTTATATCGGCATGGCCAAGGACGTGCGTCAGCGGCTCGCCGTGCACAACGCCGGCAAGGGCGCGAAATACACGCGGCCCCGGCTGCCGGTCCGGCTGGTTTGGCAGGAGGGGCCGATGAGTCTGACCCGCGCGCTGCAACGTGAATATCAGTTGAAGCAATTGACGCGGCCGAAAAAACAGGCGCTGATCCGGGGCAAGCTCAAGGTCCCCCGGCCGCGCTGATATCGTCCCATGCTTTTCCTGAACAAACTCCTCCCGGTCTTCGTGCTGCCGTTGGGTCTCGTCCTGTTGCTCCTGTTATTTGCGTTCTGGAGCAAAAAGCGCTGGCCGGTGCTGGGAGCGATTTTGCTGCTTTATATCTGCAGCACGCCGATCGTCGGCAACCGTCTGATCGGGTGGCTGGAGACGCGTTACCCAGCCAGGTCCGTTGCGCAAATCGAGTCGGCCGACGCGGTGGTGGTGCTCGGTGGCATCCTCGGGCCCAAGGTGGCGGAGGGCTTCCCGCCCAACTGGCTGGAGACGGTTGAGCGGTTTGAGGCCGGGGTGGCCTTGGTCCAGGCGGGGAAGGCCGGCCATCTTGTGTTTACCGGGGCCAGAATAAAATGGGAGGGAGGCGAAACCACGGAGGGCGAGGAGCTGCGACTGCTCGCTTTGGCTCGCGGGGTCAGCCCGGAAAAAATCATTGTCACTCGCGACATCGATAACACGGCCACCGAAGCCGTCGCCGTCGCCGAGTTGATGAAACAACATGGCTGGCGGCGCATCATTCTCGTCACGACCGGCTGGCACATGCCGCGCGCGGCTCATTTGTTCAGGAAAGCCGGCGTGGACTGTCTCATTTTTCCCGTGGATTTCCGCTCTGACCGGGGCCGGGCCGTGACCATGATCGATTTTGTTCCGAAAGCGGAGGCTTGGCAACTGACCGAGACCGCCCTGCGCGAGTGCTATGGGATCGTGTTTTATACTATCACTGGTCGCTGACGATGGGGCGAAAGATCAGACGGCGGCATGATTGGCCGGCCGGGGTCCGGTCAGGGCGTAGACTTGAGGCAAGCCCTCGGAGCGCAGCAAGCGGGCGATGGCTGCGCTGCGCAGGCCAGACCGGCAACTGAGCACCACCGGTCCGGCAGCGGCAAATTCCCGTACTCTGGCCAGATCGTGCCCCGGCACGATCTGCCTATCAGGATAACCGCTGGGTTGCCCAGCGTCGCCTGATTCCACGAGGAATACGATTTTGGCCGTCGCTCCCAGCGCGGTGACCTGCGCGGCATCGAGTAACAGCGGGGAGGATTCGACGGCGGTTGAGGGCGGCAGGGCGTGCAGTTGCTCGATGCGACTGCACACCGGACAGTCGGACCGCGCCGCGCGTTCGATCGTGAGCATCGAGCCGTCGAGCAGATTGACGAGCCGGGTCTGATGGGCGGCTTCGCCCCCGAGGCGGAGCAACAGCTTCAGCGCCTCGGCCGCCTGCATGATCCCGAGAACACCCACGGCGGGGCCGAACACCGGACCGCCCGCGCAGTTGTCCGCCGTCTCGAGGTCATTCGCGTTACGGCCGGTCCACAGGCAGTGCATGCACCCGCCTGCCCCGCGGCGGAAAATGTCGAGGGTGCCCTCGAACCGGTGCACGGCAGCTTGCACCAGCGGCACGCCGAGCGCGTGGCAGGCGTCGTGCAGAATGAATCGTGTCGTGAAATTGTCCGAGCAATCGAGCACCACGGCCTGGCCGGCGACGAGCGTGCGGGCGTTGGTCGCCGTGAGCTCGCCCTCCCGGGTCACGATTTCCACTGCCGGATTATGAAGGCGCAGCCGGGCGGCGGCGGCCAGAGTCTTGGGTGCGCCGACCTCGGCGGTGGTGTACAGAATCTGGCGATGGAGATTGGAAAGCTCCACCCGGCCGCCATCCACCAGCGTGAGTCGACCGACGCCCGCGCCGGTGAGGTAGAGCGCCGCCGGACAACCGAGCCCACCCACGCCAACCACGAGCACGCGCGCGGCGGCGAGCCGCGCCTGGCCGGCCGGGCCAACTTCGGGCAGCGCTGATTGGCGGGCGTGGTATTCCGCGAGGGCGGATTGGGGTGCCGGCTCGGCCGCGACGAGTGCGCGAGCCTCGGCGGTGCAATTCACCCACTCGGCGGCGCCGTCGGGGTGGTGTTCTTTTTTCCAAATCGGCAGACGGCGTTTGATTTCCTCGATGACATGCCGGCAGGCCGCGAAGCCGGCCGACCGATGCGCGGAAGCGACTCCGATCCACACGGCGGCCTCGCCAATCTGCAGAGTCCCGGTGCGATGCACGCAGAGGACCTGCGTAGCGGGGTAGAGTTGCTCCGTCTCGGTCACAATGGCCTCGCCCTCGAGACGGGCGAGATCGTCGTACGCCTCGTATTCGAGCTGGGTGACCGGCCGGCCGAGGTGGTGGTTGCGCACCCGACCTTCGAAGATCACCGCGGCGCCGGCGTCAGGCGAAGCGAGCCGGGCCGCGAGCGCGGCTGAATTAATCGGACTCGAGGTGAGTGCAAACATGCTTACCCTCCGGCCACGGGCGGGATGAACACCACCCGATCGCCGGCGTTAAGCGGCGCGGTCATGTCGGCGTAGCGCTCGTTGAGGGAGACGCGCAGCAGCGTGGCGGGAAAAGTGAGGGGATGTTTCTTTTGCAGCTCAGCGTAGAGTTCCGCCGGCGTGCGTGCGGAGGTTTCGATTTCGAGCGCGGAACATCCGGCCTGCTCGCGGAGCACGGCGAAGAAGCGGACGTGAAGCGGGCGGATTTCTTGAGGCATTTCTTAACCACTAATGCACACTAAAGCGGCCAGAGCCGTAATAATGCAGGAGAATTTAACCACGAAACACACGAATCACACGAAAGAAGAAAGTTGGGTTAGAATTCACTTCTTCGGAACAGCCACTGGATGGGGCAGTCATCCAAGATTAGCATTTGCCTTTCATGGCATCCATTTCGTGTGTTTTGTGTGTTCCGTGGTGACCTCTGATCGGATGAGTTACTTGGTTTGGATTAGTAGGATATCAGTGGGAATGAGCAGTGGAAGTTCGGGTCTGTTTCACCCGCCGATCTCGGACATGCCGCGGGCGGAGGGGATCAGGTGCTGGGCGAGGCCGTGGCCCCAGGGTTTGTCCTGCACCGCCAGGCGGATGCAGGTGGCAAGGACGTCGTCGCTTTCGCCGCCGCGGAGCAGCGTCAACAGGTTCATTTCGTTGTCCCGCAGGAGGCACAGGCGCAGCACCCCGTCGGCGGTCAGGCGCATGCGGTTGCAACCGGCGCAGAAGGGCGCGGAAACCGGACTGATAAATCCCAGCGCGCCTTTGCCGCCCGGCAGACGGTAAAGCCGCGCCTCACCGTCGAGTTGGCCGCCGTTGACGAGTTCGAGCGGACCGAAGGCCGAGGTAAGCACGGCCAGCAGTTCGGCTTCGCTCACCATGCCGCGCTTCTGAAAATCGGAATTGTTGCCGAACGGCATCTGCTCGATGAAGCGCACCTGCCAGGAATTTTCCAGGGTGAGGCGGGCCAGCGCCACGACATCCTCGCCGTCGTTGACGCCGCGGCAGACGACGGCGTTGAGCTTGATGCGCAGACCGGCGCGGGCGGCGGCCGCAATGCCGGCATGGACATCGCGGAGATTGCCCCAACGGGTGAGCTGGCGGAATTTTTCCTCATCGAGACTGTCGATGGAAATGTTGGCGGTCTGCAAACCGGCGTCGGCCAGCGGTTGCGCGAGCTGGTCGAGCAGCACGCCGTTGGTGGTCAGGCCGACGGTGGTGATGCCCGGGGTGTTCACGGCGTGACGGACGAGGTCGACCAGGCCGGGTCGCAGGGTGGGTTCACCGCCGGTGAAACGGATTTTACGAAAACCCAAGGTGCCGAATAAAGTGATGAGCCGGCGCAGTTCATCGTCGCTCAACAACTCATGCCGGGGCCGGAAGGCCATGTGCTCCGGCATGCAGTAGACGCAGCGCAGATTGCACGCATCCGTCAAAGAGATGCGGAGGTAATCGATGTCGCGGTTGTAGCGGTCGAGTGGCATGGCTACAGGCAACAGAGCTGGTTATGGGCCGACCTCAAATCAAAAGCGGAGGCCGGCGGCCCGCAGCGCGTGGTAGGCGGTCACCCCTCCGACCAGGCCGGTGAGATAGCCCTGCGGTGCGAGCAGGCAGATTAGCGCTACGGTGACAGCGAGGGCGAGGGCCGGCCAGGAGGCGCGCAAGTCGCGCAGCAGCAGCACCAGCACGGCGGCCTCGACCAGCAGCACGGCCCCAAGGATCGAGGCGGGGAACGCGTGAATCAGCCCGGTGAAGGGGCCGCTAAAAAATAAACCCGCCAGCACGAAGAAGGCGCCGTACATTACGACTGCGCCACCGCTGCGCGCCCCGAGGGCATAATACCCGGCCAGACCGCCGCAGCCGTGGCAGACCGGAATGCCGCCGAACCAGGGCACTATTAAATTAATTCCGGCGTAGGTCAGCCCGATGGTCCGCAAACTGAGCTCCCGTCCGGGGAACAGGTCGCGCACGGTCTGCCGGGTTGCGATCACGGAGTTGGAGAGCGAGAGCGGCAGTTGGGGCAGCACGAGGAGGGTCAGGACGGTGAGCCCTTGGTCCCATGGCCACGGTTCGGTGCGGGGCAGGGTGAAGCCCATGCCCTGCGCCATGGCCGGCCACTCCACGCGATAGATCGCCGCCCAGAGGACGGCGGCACCAATGACCACCAGCGCGCCCGGCTGGGGGTGATTCTGGCGCAGCAGCGCCTGCACGAGGATCGCGGCCGCGGCCGCGATCCAGCCCCAGGCACTATCGCTGCGTTCCACTAATTTTGTCGCCACCCGGGCGAGCGCGAGGCCGAGCCCGGCCTGGACGCCGCGCACGACGCAGAGCGGTATCACGCGGCTCAACCAGTCGAGG
>JANMVS010000119.1:0-7437 GCA_031392885.1 Verrucomicrobiota bacterium | reverse complement strand
CCATAGCTTGCACGTTCGTTTTGCCGACGAGGCTGTTTGCATTGGCCCCGCCAAAAGCGCCCGCAGTTATTTGGATATTCCCAGCGTCATCAGCGCTGCGGAAATCACCAACGTTGACGCCATCCATCCCGGTTACGGCTTCCTCAGTGAGAACGCCGATTTCGGCGAAGTCTGCGAAACCAGTGGCATAAAATTCATTGGCCCAAAGCCTGATGTTGTACGCGCCATGGGCTTCAAACAACATGCTCGCACGGCAATGAAAAAGGCCGGCATTCCGATTCTTCCAGGCAGCGTAGGTATTTTGAAAAGTCCGGAGGAGGCGGTTGAGATCGCCGGAACAATTGGCTATCCGGTGATATTAAAAGCTTCGGCGGGCGGCGGCGGCAGAGGCATGCGGGTTGTGCAAACCCCCGAAGAATTACCTTCTCTGTTGGCCTCAGCCCAATCGGAAGCCGGCGCGGCGTTTTCTTGCCCCGATGTTTACTTGGAAAAATTTGTAGACAGACCCCGCCACATTGAATTTCAAATCCTGGCCGATAGCCATGGCAAGGTGCTTCATCTGGGTGAACGCGATTGTTCGGTCCAACGCCGCCATCAAAAACTGATCGAGGAATCGCCCTCCCCATTTCTGACCGCGGATCTGCGCAAGAAAATGGGGAAAGCTGCGATCAAAGCCGCAGAAGCTGCCGAGTATCAAAACGCCGGGACCATCGAGTTCCTCGTCGATGCAAAAGGAAATTACTACTTCATCGAGATGAACACGCGGATTCAGGTCGAGCATCCGGTCACTGAGGAAGTCACCGGAATCGATCTGGTCAAACAGCAGATCAACGTCGCCAATGGCGAGAAGCTTAGCTTCGACCAAGGAGACATCAAATTCGAGAAACACGCTATCGAGTGCCGGATCAACGCGGAGGATCCCGCCCGCAACTTTACTCCCTCACCCGGCACGATCAGCCTCTATTACGCACCGGGCGGCCTTGGCGTGCGGGTCGATTCGCATGCCTACAGCGGCTACACCGTCCCGCCGCATTACGATAGCATGATCGGCAAGCTCATCTGCTTCGGGCCCACCCGAAAAATCGCCCTGCAACGGTCCTACCGGGCGCTCAGTGAGTATCTGGTGCGCGGCATCAAGACGACCATTCCCCTCCACAAGGCCATCATGAGCGATCCCGTCTTTATTGAGGGCAAGGCCACCACCGCTTACATGGAAGACTTCATGTCCCGGACACCGACGGATCTATTCTAACCCCGGGCAGGGCACATTTCGGATACCTCCCTTAACCGCGATGCATTTCCCTCGCGGTTAATCATTTTTGGCCCCCCTCATGAGTCGCCTTTTTTACTGGATTGCTGGATTGTTCTTTGCCGCCCTCGTTTTGACCAAATACAGCCCGCAAACGGGCTTTACCAGTCTGATCCGTTTTGGCGAAAAATGGCAGGATCGGCGACCGGGCTTACTGCAGACCCTCCCCATCCACACGGTACCCGGTTCAAGTGGCTATGATGGGCAATTCTATGCCGAAATCGCCCTTGATCCACTGCTACGAAGTCCCGAGCTAGATCTGGTCATAGACGCTCCAGCCTATCGGGCGCGCCGCATCCTAGCCCCGGCTACCGCCACTATGCTTGGTTTCGGCAGTCCTTGGCGGACGCTTCAAGCCTATGCCTTGCTCAATGTTCTCTGCTGGTTTGTGCTCGGTTGGCTGCTTTACCGGGACCTTTGCGGCAGCGATTGGTCAGGCTTTGCCCGCTGGGTTGGCTGCATGTTCAGCTTGGGCGTCATGGACAGTGTCCGGCAATCACTCGTAGATTTGCCTGCGTTGGTCTTTCTCGTCCTGGCGGTAAACGCTCAAATGCGTTCGCAAATGTCCAATTCCACTTTTTGGTTAGCCCTCGGCAACCTGACCAAGGAAACCAGTCTGCTTTCTGCCCTCGTACTCCATTGCAACAAACCATGGGCTGAAATTCGTTGGAAACGCATGCTGCTTCATTTGTTGATCGCCACCCTGCCACTTGCGCTCTGGTCACTCTATGTCCACCAGCGGTTCGGGGGTATCCCCGGCAGCGCCGGCCTGGGCAACTTCGACTGGCCGTTTCTCGCTCTACTGGCCCAGATTAAACTTTCCCTGCAACAGGTGTTTAATGGCAATTTTGACGGACGCTATTCCTTCAGCCTTCTCGCCCTGGCCGGATTTTTTGTGCAAGGTGGGGTGATTTGGCGCACGCCGCAATTCCAGTCGCCGTGGTGGCGCGTTGGCGCGGTCTACTCCATATTATTCCTTTTCCTTAGTTCCTGGGTTTGGTCCGGCTATTGGGCCATCTGCCGAGCCGTTCTACCTCTGACCATCGCCTATAATCTGCTGCTTCCCGCCCGCCGCTGGTTTTGGCCTTTGTGGATGCTCGGCAACATTACCCTGCTTCACGGTGTCTGGCGCTTTCTCTGATTCCATGCCGGTCCGCTTTTTCCAATTCATCTGCCTGCTCCTGCTGGCCAACCCAGCGCTCTCGGCGCCCAGTGCCAGCGAGCAGATGGCCGCGGCGATGACCGGCACCTTCACAACGGCCGAACAAGCCCGGGGTGATCAAATTTTTCGCAACCTCACTTTGCAAGCTGCCCCGATCTGGACCGACCGGATGGATGGACCGTGGCTCTACGTTGAACAAGCTCTGTCCGACGCCCCCGAACATCCCTACCGCCAGCTCATCTACCAACTCATCGCCCTGACCGATGGTTCACTGGAGGCCCATGTCTTTGATCTGCCCGAACCCATTGCCGTGACCGGCGCGTGGAAAAATCCCTCACGCTTGGGAAAACTTACCCCGGTCGACCTTAGCACCCAGCAAGTCTGCACCTTGGTATTTCAGATCCAATCCGACGGATCATTCAAAGGCGGCACCGGAGACAAGGGCTATGCCAGCACCTTGCGCGGAGCCAGATATGCTACGACCGAAATCACCGTCAGTGATCAGCAGATCATGCTGTGGGACCGCGGCTACAACGCCAACGGCACCCAGGTCTGGGGTTCCGTCCGGGGCGGCTACCTCTTCAAGAAGATCGAGTGAACGCGAGCGCGGCCCACTCGCCTAAGCTGCGCGACTCGACCCGCCAACCTGGGGCCACTCCGGCGAACTTCTCCCGGACCTGCTCCAGTTCCCGGCTGAGAATGCCGCTTAGGATCAACTCGCCGGCGGGGGCTACCGCCGCACACAGTTCGCGGGCAAATCGCATCAGCACATCCGACTGGATATTCGCCAACACCAATTCCGCTTGCCGGCCGGACAAACCCGACCCCAGGTCACCGACGAAGAAATTCACCCGCCCGACCAGTCCGTTCAAAGTCGTGTTCTCTTCACTCACCCGCACCGCCTCGTGGTCGTTGTCGAATCCGCTAACTGCCGCAAATCCCAGCTTGGCCGCCGAGAGGGCCAGGATGCCCGAGCCACAGCCCGCGTCGATTACCCGGATTTTTGCGCTGCCTTGCTCCGCGCGGATTACCAGACGCTCCACCACCAACCGCGTGGTCTCATGATTGCCCGTGCCAAATGCCATGCCGGGATCCAGCCACAACACGGCCTCCCCCGCTGGTAGCAAAAATGTCCCGCGCTCCCAGACTGGCACCCAGTTTAAACGGCCAAACTTCCACGCCTTGAAATGCGCCTTGTAGCTATCTTTCCAGTCGCGATCACCCAAAGGCCTTAGCACCGGCTCCGCAAGTGGCGCGGAGGCGAGCAAGGGACGCAATTCCGCCCAACGCATCCGTGTCTCAGCTTCGCTGGCAAAGATTCCCACGATCCAGGCGCGATTCGCAATGGCATCTTCCAGCAGACTCCAGCCGGCGATGCCTAGCTCCAGCAACGCCGTGTCAGTCGCGTCTGCCGCGATCGCCGGCACTTCCACCTTGATTTCATACAGCTCCATGCCGAAAGGTTTCTGCCGCCCGTGGATGCCGCAAGGAGATTTACGGCGCCACACCCACCACGACCCTTCAAGCAAACCGGATTTTTTCGCGGCGTCGCGGCTCTCCTGCGGAGTGCCTTTGCCAGAATGACCATCCGGGAAGTGAGAGCGCTCATACCCGTGGGAGTGTCCCGTGAGTACGGGATCAACGCCCCGGCCTCGGGGCGCGTGTTCAAATTCAGTCTACTCACCGGCCGCGCGCCGCTTCACTCAATCGCGCAATCACTGCCGGTAGCAACACGTGCTCGGCCGCGTGAACTTTGGCCGTCAGTGTCTCCAGGGTGTCGTCCGGTTCCAGCGGCACCTTGGCCTGCGCGATGATTTGTCCGGCGTCCACCTCTAGGGCAACGTAATGGACCGTACAGCCGGTGACCTTCACGCCGGCCCGGAATGCCTGACCGATGCCATCGAGTCCCGGAAACTCCGGTAACAGGCTCGGATGCAAATTTATGATCTTGCCCGCGAACGCGCCAAGAAACTTCGGCTTCAGCACGCGCATGAAACCCGCGAGCACCACCAGGTCCGGCTGTGCCGCCTTGATCACATCGATGAACCGGTCCTCACCAGGCCCCTCGAGCTTGGTCTTGAACGGCGCCGGATCCACAAACGCCGCCGGCACGCCGTAGCGCCCGCCGAGCGCAAGGATGCCCGCGTCAGGTTTGTCTGCTATCAGCTGCACCACGCGCGCGGCGCCCAGCCGGCCGGCTGCCTGCGCCTGCAGGATCGATGCCGCGTTGCTGCCCCGACCAGAACCTAGAATCACGACTCGCATGGTCCCAATAAGTTCAAGCCCCAACCCGGAAGCACGCATTATTTTACATCATCGGAGGCCTTTCGCCCGAAGCGCCGACTTGCCTTGCCCCGAAACGGCGGCACCTTTGGGACATGAAATCCGGCCAAGGATTCCTTGGTATCTTCGACCGCCTCATTGATCGCATCCTGTGTGTGCTGGGCGCCGGCCTGTTTTCCCAAGCCCCGGAGTTCATGCAGCAATACCTGCAGCGGCTCGGCGGCCATCTCGACGAGGCCCGCCGGCAACTGGGAATATTCAAGGACACTGCCAGCCAGGCGGGCGTCACACTCGACCAGCTCGTCCAGCGGACCGGCGCCAATTCCGATCCGGGGATCGCCCGGCTGGGCGGAGTAATGACCGAGAGCGTCGCACGCACCAACTCGCTTCAGTCGGCGCAGGACGCCCTGACGCAGGCTTCACTCTGGGAACGCCCCTTTGTCTTCCTGCGCCACCTCGATCTCGAGATCGCCCGCGCCACGTGGGCCATCTACAAGCCCGCCGTGCCCACCACCCTTGAAGGGCTGGTCTACGCCTTGGCGGGCATGCTGGTGTTCCTTGCGCTCTATCACTTCGGCTTCAAGGGCGTCCCCGCTCTCTTTGGCCGGCGCGTCGGGCCAGTCAAGGCGCCGGCTTGACCGCTGGTTCAGAAGAACTTCTTCGCTTTGTCAAAAAAGTTTTTGGCCAGAGGCTCGTCGGTATCGCCGCTGACCCGCGCGAATTCCTCCAGGATTTTTTTTTGCTCGGAACTGAGATGAGTGGGCACCTCCACTTGCACCCGGATGAGCTGATCGCCGTGGGCACTGCCCCGCAGGTGGGGCATGCCTCGACCCTTCAGTCGAAACGTCGTGCCCGACTGCGTGCCGGTTGGAACTTTCAGCGTCGCCTTGCCCTGCAAGGTAGGCACGTGAATGGTACCGCCCAACGTCCCGAGCGTGAACTTGATCGGGATCTCGCAGAACAGGTCGTCGCCCTGCCGCTCGAACACTTCATGGTCCTTGACGTGGACGACAATATAGAGATCTCCCGCCTCGCCACCCATCGCGCCGGCCTCACCGTTGCCGGTGGAACGCAGCTTGTTGCCGGTATCCACCCCCGGCGGAATCTTGATGTTAATCTTGGCCGTCTCGTTGATCCGGCCCTCGCCCGTGCACTTGACGCAAACCTTCTCAAAGCGGTGCCCTAAACCATGACAATTCGGACACGCCTGCCGGACATGAAAGAATCCGCGCGAGGTCGTTACCTGTCCGGCCCCGCGGCAGGCGGGACACGTGGTGCGTTTGGAACCCGGCTCCGCGCCGTTGCCCTGACAATGACTACACTGGCCGAGTTTACGAAAGGAAATCTCCTTTTCGATGCCATAGGCGGCTTCCTCCAGCGTAATCTCGAGGTCGTAGCGCAGATCCGAACCGCGGCCCGCGCCGCTGCTGTTGCCGCCACCACCACCCCCGAAAAATTCCTCGAATATCCCGCCCCCCCCGCTCCCGCCTTGCTGACCGAATACTTCGCGGAACATGTCGAAAGGATCATGGAACCCGCCACCACCCCCGGAACCGCGCGGACTGCCGCCCTGCTGGAAGGCGGCATGCCCGTAGCGATCATACGCCGCACGCTTCTCCGGATCCTTCAAGACCTCGTAGGCCTCGGAGACTTTCTTGAACATCTCTTCCGCCTCCTTGTTGCCGGGATTCTTGTCCGGGTGAAACTGCACGGCCTTTTTACGATAGGCCTTCTTCAGGTCATCCTCCGTCACGCCCTTGACTACGCCGAGCAGGTCGTAGTAATCCTGTTTTTGTCCGGTAGCCATGGGTTATGCTTTGGTTTCTTTCGTGCCACCACTGGACACCACGACGGAGGCCGGGCGCAGCAACCGCCCGTTCAAACTGTAACCGAGACGCACCACTTGCATCACATGCTCTTCGGCGACCTCAGCGGCAGGTTGATGGGAAATACACTCGTGAAAATGTGGGTCGAAGCGCTGACCCGTGGGATTGATCTCCTTTAATCCATGGCGGGTAAGGGTGCTTTTTAATTGCTCCAGTACGAGCGATACCCCGTCTACAATCGACTTTCCTTCGGTCTGTTGCCGGGCGGCGGCGAGTCCGAGACCGAGGTTATCAAGAATCGGAATCACATCCTCCATCAGGCCCGAGGCGGCAAACTGACGCAGTTCGTCCTTCTCGCGGATCGTGCGCTTGCGGTAGTTCTCCAGATCAGCCACGGCGCGCGTGAAACGATCGTAGCTAGCCACCGCCTCCTGCTTGGAGGCAGCCAGTTGCTCCTCCAGTTTCGCAACCACATCGGCAGGCACGGGCTGGGCCGTATCTTTAGGTTCAGTTTGCAGGGGTTCGTTCATGAGAAACGCGGACCATAGCCTAAGGTCGCCGCATATCAAGCGAGTCCAGCAATCCATTCAATTTTTCCCCAGCTTTCTTGCTGGCCTCCTGCCATGGACTTGCCAGCTCCTGCCGCAGATCCGGCCGGTTCTTGAACAGCCCGCCCATAGTATTGGTTACCAGCCCGAGGGCTGATCCCGAAAAGGAGCTTAGGATCTTGGCCACGTTGGCCACGTCCCGCAGATCACGACTGAGGTAGAGATTGTATTCTTTGACACTCGGCTTGGGCCCGGAGTGGTCCGCATAGACCAATTGGTCGAGCTTGAGCACGAGACGCTTGATTAAAA
>JANMVS010000095.1:0-9688 GCA_031392885.1 Verrucomicrobiota bacterium | reverse complement strand
TCACGGGATCAGTCGCCCTGCCTTCGCAGTGGCTGAGCTGGCGTTCCAGGGATCGTCCCCCGGCCTTCGCCGGGGCGCTTGTCCGGGCCGTCGCCCGGCAAAGGAGACCAGCCCTCCAAGCTTAAAATGCCCCGGGGCTGGCCCCAGGATGTTTACTGAACAGTGAAGTCCGGAATGGTTCGGGATACCCTCGCAGGTGTTCCTTTCGTGTCTTTAGTTTTTCGTGGTGAGCTCCGATTGCCTGAGTCCGGCAAGGATCTTCGCCCTAACAGATACGTTCAGTTGCCCGGATAAAGCGCGCGCTTCAACTGCTGCCGGGCGCGATACAGCCGGTTTTCCACCGCCTTGGGGGTGCAGTCAAGCGCCGCGGCAATATCCGCCATCGCCTGCCCTTCGTATTCAAAAAGCACGAGGGCCGTGCGCAGGTCGAGCGGCAAAGCGGCCACCGCCGTTTGCACGGCGGTGATCTGTTCACGTTGCCGCGCCGCCTGGTCCGCCGGCATGCCCGCCTGGGATTCGTCCGCCGTGTCGCCGCCCGTGGCGGTCCAGGCATCGAGTGACAGCGCCGGCCGGCGCTTCCACCAGCGCAACCGGTTCTTCGCCCGGTTGGCCGCGATGGAAAAGCACCACGAAGAAAACTTCGCGCCGGTCCGGTAGGTGGAGCGTTTGGTGTACACGCGCAGAAAAACCTCTTGCGCGAGATCCTCGGCTTCAGCCGGATTGCCGACCAAGCGGAAAACAAAGCGCTTCACGGGCACTTCCCAGCGTTGCATGAGCGGCGCAAGCGCAGCGTCCTCGCCGCCCTGCAGGCGGCGCATCAACTCCTCGTCGCTCGGGCCGGAGCCCAGATCGGCTTCCATCGGTTCAGCCTGGTGGGTTCAAGTGCAGATCAGGGGCGCTCTGGTGGTCGAAGCTGGCAATCTTCGGCAGCACCAGGGCGAGATAGCGCTGGCCGTCGGCGGGCGACATGAGGGCGGCCACCTGCCGGACATGGCGCGTGATGGCCGTCTCGCAGACGAACCGCAGTTCCGCCAGGCGACGGTTGGACGCGGCCAAGGCGGCCGGATCGCCGTGCGCCGCCTCCAGTGCATTCCACGCCTTGGTGGCAGTCTGAATCATCCGGCAGTGTTCGTCACAGGTGCCCGCATAGGAATTATGCAACTGCCGGATGGCGGCAAATTGCGCCTCGGTCAGATGGAAGTCGGTGCGCAGCCAGAGCATCGCGTCACCTTGGACCGCCGCGGCATGCAACTGCGGGTCGGAACTCATCCGAAAACAGACGAACCCAGCCAGTGCGGCGGCCAGGCCGAGCACGGCCAGGGTGGCCAGGAGATGTTTCATGGCTTGAGCACCGCCTGAACGCGCGGGTCGAGGTCGACCAGATAGGTGACCACGATGGCTGCGCGGTCAGCCCGCACCCGGGCGCGGGCCAGAGCGCTGCCGGAGTAGGCGGCGGCACCCAGCGCCAGCACGGCCACCAGCGACCAGGCGGTGGCATGCGACCGCAGGTAAACGGGCCAAGTTGCCGGGCGCGGGCGGCCAATGCGCCGCCAGACACCGGGCCGGAAGTCCGGGTCGGCCGGCGGGTTCACCCGCCAGCCACGCAGAACCTCGGAAAGGGAATCGGGGGAGATGTTCATGGGGATTACAGGGGAGTATACACCAAGGACCGCGAAATCCCTCCAAACTGGCGCTCGAAAATAATTCCGAGGGGTTATCGGCCCGGCGGTGTATGACTGGATGACAACCACACAACCTGTGCGGCACCCAGATCAAAACTAATCATTACCATGAAAGCCACCAAACTTCTTCTCGCCACCACGCTCTTCACCGGCCTCGCCACGCTCAGCTTCGCCGGTCCCGGCCCCGATTACAGGGCCCGCCTGCAAAAAATCCAAAAGGAACAGGCCTTGGCGAAGGCCCCGGCCGCCGCCCCAGTCGCCGTCTGCGCAAACTGCAATTGCCCGGCCATGAAGAAATCCTGACCCACCCGCGCGACCGGCCACACCACGATCCAGCCGCCGCCAGCGCTGACGGGGCTGGATTGTATTTGATAACAAAACTCTCCACCTTGCCCCTCCTCCCTCACTTATGAAAAAACTCACCCTCCTCCTCGCCCTCTTGTTTTCCGCCGGCGCACCACTGGTGTTTGCCGCGCCCGATCACGCCCACGCCGACAAGCCCGCTGCTCCGGCGACGCCCGATGCGGCGTGGCTCGCCAAGGCCCAGGCCGCATACCCGCTCAAAACCTGCGTCGTCTCCGACGAAGCCATCGGCGGCTCGATGGGTGAAGGCGTTGACTACGTCTACCAGCAGGAAGGCAAACCCGACCGGCTCGTGCGCTTTTGCTGCAAGGACTGCCGCAAGGATTTCGACCAGGAACCGGCCAAATACCTCAAGCTGATCGACGAGGCCGCCGCCAAGGTAAAGAAGGGCTGAGCCATGCCCGCGCGGCGTTATGCATCCACCTCGGTCACCGTCATCACGGTTGTGGGCCTCGCGCTCCTGACCGGTTGCGCCAGCCCACCGCTGCCTGCGGAAAAATCCGCCCGTGCCGACCTGCGCGCGACCGGCGCCACGCTCCTGGCCCAGGAAGGCAGGCCCGCGCTGCCCGTGCTCCGCGCCGATTCGCCGCCGGACGAGTTCGTGCGCTACGCCGTGTTGAACCACCCCGCCGTCGTCGCCGCGTATTACGACTGGCGGGCGGTCGTCGAGGATATCGCCCCCGCCCGCTCGCTCCCGGATCCGTCGCTCACGTTCGAAGCCGACATCGCGGATACGCTCATGTCCTTCATGCCGGGCCTGATGTTCGACTTCATGGGCGCCGGCAAGCGCGCCGCCATGGGCCGCGAAGCCACCGCCGCGGCGAACGTTGCCCGCCGCAATTACCTTTCCGTGGTGTTAAACACCGCCGCTGGGGCGCGGAAAGCCTGGATCGAACTCGCGTTCATCGACGAAGCCATCCGGTTGCGCGAATCGTCGGCCGGCGCACTCGAACGATCACTCGATATCGCCAACACCGACTACACGACCGGTCGCGGCATGGGCACGCTGGCCAATCAGGTCCGCATCACGAATGATATTGCCAGGGTGCGAAGCGATCTCGCCACGCTCGCCGACCGCCGGACCGCCGTCCGCGCCCGTTTCAAATCCACGCTGGGGTCGGCGCCCGCCGATCCCGACCCGGCTTGGCCGCAGGCTGCGCTGACACTGACCACGCTTCCCGATGAGGATGAACTCTGGCGCCGCGCCACCGCGGCCAACGCCGAGCTCGGCCGGATGCGCGCCATGGTCGAGATGGCAGTCGCCGGGATCGAGGTGGCCCGCAAGGCCGGCCGGCCTGATTTCACGCTCGGCGTGATGGCCGACCTCAAGGCCGACCCGCTCATGATCCGGCCCACCGCCACCCTGAAATTGCCGATCTGGCGTGAGAAAATCGCCGCCACCATCGCCGCCGCGGAGGCCCGGCGCGACGCCAGCGTCGCGCGGCTCTCCGCCGAGCAACTCAACCTCGCGGCCGAACTTGCCCAGATGCTCTACATGGTGCGCGAGGCCGATCGCATGATCGCCTACATCGATGAGACCGCCCTGCCGAACTTCGCCCGCACGATCGCGACGGTCGAGGCCGGGTATCAGTCGGGTATGACCAATCCTGGCATGATTCCAGAAACGCAGCTCATGGCTCTCGCCATGCGCCTGGAACGAGCCGTCGCCCTGCGTGAGCGTGAAACCGCTGTCACAGACCTGATGTTGCTGACCGCCGACGTGGCTCCCACCGGCCTGTCCGCCGTAACCTTGGCGAAGGCGGACGACGTGCCGCTGCCCGCCACCGCCTCAACCGCAAAGACACCCTGATTTTCCCCTTATGAATTCAATTCTTCGCATCTTTGCCCTTACGCTCGCCGCCAGCCTGTTTGCCCTCGTCGCGGAATCCGCCGAGCAGCTCTACACCTGCGGCATGCACCCCCAGATCATCAAGCAGGCGCCCGGCAACTGCCCGATCTGCGGCATGAAACTCACTCCCATCCGCGCCAACACCGTCACCGGCCCCACCGCAACGGGCGAACGCAAGGTCAAGTATTACAAGTCCTCCATGAATCCCGGCGAGGTCAGCGAAAAGCCCGGCAAGGATTCGATGGGCATGGACCTCATCCCGGTTTACGAGGGCGGAGACAGTTCCGCCCAGATCATCCAGATCGACGCCGTCACCGTCCAGCGCATGAACCTCAAGACCGGTCTGGTCACCCACGGGCCCGTGCTCCGCGAGTTCCGCACCGTCGGCTCCGTCGCCTACAATGAGTCGGGCTTGCGCGACATCACGCTGAAATACGAGGGCTGGATCGAGAAGCTTTTTGTGAACACCACCTGGACGGCGGTCAAGGCCGGCGACCCACTGTTTGAAATCTATTCCCCCGATCTCTACAATGCGGAGCTTAACTACCTCGCCGCCCTGCACAACGAGGGCGAGACCGGCGGGCCGCTCACCCGCGCCTCGCTCGCCCGCCTGCAGCTCTTCGACCTGCCGGCCGATTACCTCGCGGAACTCGCCCGCGCGGGCGTGGCCGTGCGCACTTATGTCTACCGCGCGCCCGCTGCTGGCATGGTCATCGAAAAAATGGTCGTCGCCGGCCAGATGATGAAGCCCGGCGAACGCCTCTACCGGTTGGCCGATCTTTCGTCCGTCTGGGTGCTCGCGCAAATCTACGAACAGGACCTGTCCTTTGTCCGCGCCGGGCAGGACGCCACCGTCCGTGTGACCTACGGCCCCGAGCGGCTGATGGAGGGCCGCGTCGAGACACTCCTGCCGCAGGTCGAGGAACAGACTCGCACCGCCACCGCGCGCATCGTGCTGCCCAATCCTGACGCCAGCCTGCGGCCCGGCATGTTCGTCGATGTGCGTTTTGTGGCCAAACTGGCGGATGACGCCGTGCTCGTGCCTGATCTGGCGGTGTTGCGCAGTGGCGAACACAATACGGTGTTCATTGCCCGCGACAACGGCACGTTCGAACCGCGCGTGGTCAAACTCGGGGTCCGTTCGCAGGGTAATTTCTACGAGGTGATTTCCGGACTCACCGCGGGCGAGCGCGTGGTCATCTCCGGCCAGTTCATGCTCGATTCTGAGAGCCAGTTGCGCGACGCCATTCAGAAAATGCTAAGCGTGTCGGCCGGTGCGATGCCGGACGGGAGCGCGGCGCCTCAACCGGCGCCTCAAGGTGAAGACGGCGGGCTGAAGCCACGCCGTGCAGAAAGTGCCGCCGTCGGAGGGGATGAGATGTCGATGTTGCCGGCAGACGCCAGGGTCGCACTAAAAAATCTGGCGCTCGCGACCATTGACGGCGGTGAGGCGCTCGCCGCGGACGACTTCGCCCGCTATCAAAGCAAACTGCCCGCCATGCGCCAGGCCCTCACGGGATTTCTCGGCAGCTATGAGCACGCAACTCATGGCCCGCTCGGGAAATTCAAGGACGCCCTGCCTGTTCGCGACGACCTCAAGGCGGCCCGCCGCGATTTCGCCTACTTCAGCACCGCGGTGGCCGATCTTGTCCGCGAGAACCACCTGCACCATGCGGCCGGTCTGCGCATCTTCCAATGCCCCATGGCGCCTGGCATCGGCATCGGCCGCTGGCTCCAGCGTTCCGGCGAGCTTAAAAATCCTTTCTACGGTTCCGCCATGTTGGAATGCGGCGAGGAGATTGATGCACCGTCCGTTCCGCCATCCGCCGCCACGTCTGCATCCGCCCCTCGTGGCATGACGTCACTGCCACCCGGCCATCCCCCCATCGACGGCATGTCCGTTGCGGCCTACCTGCGGGCCATGCCGGATCCCAAAACCACGGTCGCCAAGGCCGGCGGCACCTGCGGCACTTGTGGCATGACTGAGGCGGCCATGGCGGCGGGCGAGCCGGGCGCACCCGGCACCCCGTAAACTGACCGCAATCTCAATCCTTTCAACGCATGCTCACAGGCCTCATCGATTTCTCGCTTAAGAACAAGTTTCTCGTCCTGGCGGCCACCGTGGCACTGATGCTGGGCGGTGTTTATGCGCTGAAGAAAATCCCGCTCGATGCGATTCCCGACCTGTCCGACACGCAGGTCATCGTCTATACCGAGTGGCCGGGCCAGGCGCCGCAGATTGTGCAGGACCAGGTCACCTACCCCATCACCACAAAGATGCTCTCGGTGCCGGCGGCCAAGGTCGTGCGCGGCTACTCCTTCTACGGCTTCTCGTTCGTCTATGTCATCTTTGAGGACGGCACCGACCCCTACTGGGCGCGCAGCCGAGTACTCGAATATCTGAACGGCCTCCAGGGGAGCCTGCCGGCCAGCGTCGCGCCACGACTCGGCCCGGATGCCACCGGCGTGGGCTGGGCGTTCATGTATTCGCTCAATTCGAAGAAACACGACCTCGCCGAGTTGCGCTCGATGCAGGACTGGTTCCTGCGCTACCAGCTCTCCAGCGTCGAGGGGGTGGCCGAGGTGGCGTCGGTCGGCGGTCACGTGAAGCAATACCAGATCACCGTCGATCCGCACCGCCTGCACGCCTACAACCTCTCGATCAGCGATGTCGCCATGGCCGTGCAGAAAAGCAACGCCGAGGTCGGGGGCCGCTCGGTCGAGATGGGTGAGAAAGAATTCATCCTGCGCGTGCGAGGTTATGCGCAGAAGGTGGAGGATTTCCGCAAGATCGCCGTGGGCCGCGGCCCGGGCGGCACCCCCATCCAGTTGGGCGAGGTGGCCAACGTCCAAGTCGGCCCCGACATGCGCCGGGGCATCGCCGAGCTTAACGGCGAGGGCGAAACGGTCGGCGGCATCGTCGTGGTGCGCTACGGCGTGGACACCCGCCAGGTCATCCAAGGCGTAAAAGCCCGGTTGGATCAGGCGATGAAAAGTCTGCCGGCGGGCGTGGAATACACCATCGTCTATGACCGCACCGCCCTGATCGACCGCGCCGTCGAGACTCTCCAGCTCAAGCTCATCGAGGAGAGCCTCGTGGTGGCGCTCATCTGTCTGCTCTTTCTGCTGCATTTCCGCAGCGCCCTGGTCGCGATCATCATCCTGCCGGTCGCGGTGCTGGCGTCCTTCATCATCATGAACGCGCAGGGCCTCAGCTCGAATATCATGTCACTCGGCGGCATCGCCATCGCCATCGGCGCGATGGTGGATGCCGTGATCATCATGATCGAGAACGCCCACAAGCACCTGGAGCGCGACGGCGGCAAAAAACCGCATTGGGACATCATCCGCGACGCTTCCATCGAGGTCGGGCCCACGCTGTTCTATTCACTACTGGTCATCACCGTCTCGTTCCTGCCCGTGTTCACGCTCCAGGCGCAGGAAGGCCGGATGTTCAAGCCGCTGGCTTTCACCAAAACCTATTCGATGGCGGCGGCCGCGCTGCTCTCGATCACACTGGCGCCCGTCCTGATGGGTTTCTTCATCCGCGGCCGCATTCCCGCCGAGGAAAAAAATCCGGTCAACCGCTTCCTCATCTGGCTCTACCACCCGCTGATCGACCTCGTCATCAAGTTTCGCTGGGCCGTCATCATCGGCGCCGCGGCGATCGTCGCCTGGGTCTTTTTTCCCTGGAACGCCCTGGTGGTCGCGCCGCTCCCCGCGGGCGGCGTGAAGTCCTTTGCCACGAAACTCGGCCGGATCTTCCCCTATCAGAATCTCGGCTCGGAGTTCATGCCGCCGCTTTACGAGGGCGATCTGCTTTACATGCCGACGACCTTCCCCGGCATTTCGCCCACCAAGGCCCGCGAGGTTCTCCAGCAGACCGACCAGATGATCCGCGCCTTCCCGGAGGTGCATCATGTTTTCGGCAAAATGGGCCGGGCCGAGACCGCCACCGACCCCGCGCCGCTGGACATGATTGAGACCACGATCATGCTCAAGCCCGAGGCGGACTGGCCCGCCGCCGCCATCAAGGACATGGAAGGCAAGGTCATCGCCCACCGCCGCCGCACACTTGATGAGCTGGTGTCCGCGCTGAATACTGCCGTGCAGATCCCCGGCCTGACCAACGCCTGGACGATGCCGATCAAGACCCGCATCGACATGCTCGCCACCGGCATCAAGACCCCCGTCGGAATCAAGGTCGCCGGGCCCAACCTCGCCGAGCTCGAGCGCATCGCCAAGGAGATTGAGGCCCTCATCCATCGCGTGCCCGGCACCGGCAGTGTCTTCGCCGAGCGCGTCATGGGCGGCAACTACGTCGAGTTCGACATCGATCGCGATGCCATCGCCCGCTACGGCCTGACCGTCGGCGACGTTCAGGAAGTCCTGCAGGTCGCACTCGGCGGGATGCCGCTCACCACCACCGTCGAAGGCCTCGAGCGCTACGGTGTCATTCTTCGCTACGATCGCGACTACCGCGAAAACCTCGAGGCGCTGCGGGAAATTGTGATTCCCGTGAAATCCGCCGGCGCGTCCTCCGCGATGGGCGGCGGCGCGTCCGGGCAGATGGCGCAGGTGCCGCTCAGCCAGCTCGCCAAAGTGCGCGTGGTCGCCGCGCCGATGGGCGTCAAAAGCGAGGGCGCCGTGCCCAACGCGTGGATTTACGTCGACGTGCAGGGTTCGGACATCGGCGGCTATGTGCGGCAGGCGCAAAAAACCGTCAACGCCGCCCTGCGCAGCGGCGAACTCAAGGTGCCCGCCGGCTACAGCATCTTCTGGAGCGGCCAGTTCGAATACATGCAGCGGGCGCAGCAGCGCCTCCTGCTCGTGATCCCGCTCACCCTGCTCATCATCATCTTCATCATCTACCTCAACACGAAGTCGTGGATCAAGACCGCCATCGTGCTCCTGGCCGTGCCGTTCTCCCTCGTCGGCGCTTTCTGGATGATCTACCTGTTCGACTACAACCTGAGCGTGGCCGTGTGGGTCGGCATCATCGCGCTGGCCGGCCTCGATGCCGAGACCGGCGTCGTCATGCTGCTCTACCTCGACCTCGCCTACGACGACTGGAAAAAGACCGGCCGGCTCAACACCACCGCGGATCTGCGCGACGCCATCTACCACGGCGCCGTAAAGCGCGTCCGCCCGAAGGCGATGACCGCCGCCGTCATCATCGCCGGCCTCATGCCGATCCTCTGGAGCCACGGCGCCGGCGCCGATGTGATGAAGCGCATCGCCACCCCCATGATCGGCGGTGTTGTCACCTCGACGCTGATGGAGCTGCTCGTCTATCCCGCCATCTTCTACGTGTGGCGCCGCCGCGGTCTCGCCGCCCCACGGCCGCCCACGCCCCCATCGGTTCAATCCGCGGTTGCCTTATGAACCCTGACGAACAATCCCGCTCCGACGAAATTTGTGTGGTGTGTGGCAAAGACACCTCCAGTGGCCGGGGTTTCATGACCCTCCATCTCGAAGGCCGGCACCTCGCCCTCTGCTGCCCGATGTGCCAGAAGGTTTATCAGGAGAACCCCGCCCAGTTTGCCCGGCGGCTGAAAACCGGCGATGCGATTCGTGAGATCGAAAGTGCGCTGGGCTTGCCCCATTCCACCTAGCCCGGATATTTCACCCTCTGCTCGCAACCGAAACCACACCCTGGGCCAATTTTTTTTCCGCATTCACGGCTGCTCGGGATATCCGCGCTAGGCGCACCCACCCTTTAGATGCCGCTTGTAATATGCGTCTGCATGGGCAACTTCCTCTGAGTCCACCGACGATGTCACCCGCGTTTCCC
>JANMVS010000088.1:0-5240 GCA_031392885.1 Verrucomicrobiota bacterium | reverse complement strand
ACGTCGCCGAGATCAACTTCCAGCTCGCGTGGACGTGTGACGTGCTCGACCGCGCCGCCGACGCCCTGCCCTACTACGAGAAGGCCAGCGCGCTCGGTCTGTCGCCCAATGAACTTTCGGGCGCGCTGCTCGGGTTAGGTTCGACGCTGCGCAACCTCGGCCAACTGGAGCGCTCCGCCGAAGTGCTGCGTTCCGGCCAGCTCCAGTTCCCCGACAACCCGGAATTCGCGGTCTTCCTGACCCTGACGCTGCACGCCCAAGGCCGGCATGCCGAAGCCCTGCGGCTCGCCCTGGAAACGCTCTGCGCCACGACGGAGGATCCCGGCCTCGCCGCCTACCAGCGCGCCATCCGCCACGCGGCGGCAAAATTGTAGGTGGAGCGGCTTGACCCCAAGACGCTCAGTCAAGCGCGTTGCGGTCAACGCGCTCCATCTTGTATCGCCTTACTTCGCCCAGCTCAGCGGTTCGGGCGCCGGAAAAGCACTCGTGAGCTGAACCGCCCGCCCCTCGCGGATGGAACGATGGATCGCCTCCATGATCTCGACCACATGCGCCGCGTGGGCGCCGCCGGTCGGGTGCGGCGTTCCTGTCCTCAGCCCGCGCCAGAGTCCGACCACCCCGGCCGACCAGTCCACATACCACCGGCCGACCCCGGCCGACGGCCGGACGGGCGGAACTGGCCGGTAGCTGCCTCCGTTGGGACAATGGCGCACCGCCGCCGTGGCCGCGAACCATTCAGTGTTGATCGAACCGGTGTCGCCGTGGAGATCGAGCGAGGCCTGCCATTGCGACGGATTCATGACATAAAAATTTGCGGTTAAACGGGCCTGCAGTCCGCCGGCGAAGTGCAGCACCGCCGCCGTCCAATCCTCGGTGGTGATCTGGAAGGGCAGGCCGTCCTTGGTGGAGCGATCCGGCAGCAGCACACCGCCACCGGCTGTAACCTTGCTGACCGGGCCAAACCACGCCGTGAGGAGGGAAAGGGGATAAACCGCCACGTCGAACACCGGCCCCGCCGCGTAGAACGGAAGCGGGTTGGGATGCCATGATTCGATGCGGCCCCAGTCCACCGTGGCGTAGGCCACCCGCGGGGTACCGATGCGTCCTTCGCGGATGAGTTTCCACGCGGTCTGCTGCGACTCGCCGAGCCAAGTCACCGGCGCGCAGCTCAGACGCAGGCCCTTGGCCTCCGCCAGGTCCACCAATTTTTTCGCTTCGAGATAAGTCTGCGCCAGCGGCTTTTCCGAATGCACGTGTTTTCCCGCCTCCAGGCAGCGCGTGACCACCTCGACGTGCGCTTGCTGGATCGTGAGGTTGACAACCGCCTCCACCTGCGGATCGGCCAATACTGCGTCAAGCGAGGCATAGGCGCGGCCGCCATGCTTATGCGTCCAAGCCTGGGCCCGGGAAAGATCAAGGTCGCTCGCCCCAAGAATTTTAATTTCGGGCCGCGCGCGCATCGCATCACCATAGCCATTGGCGATGTTGCCGCAGCCCACCACCGCGACCCGCAGCGGGGGCGCCGCTTCCTTGACCTCAATTGCCGTCCACCAGCGCTCAAGAATTTCCCGGCTGGCCCGGGTTTCCTCCCGGGGATCAAACAGCTCAGGTTCATGCTCGACGCCAATCGGCCCGCGGAAACCCGCGGCCTTCAGCGCCACGACGAACTCCCGCAGCGGCAACTTGCCGTCCCCGAGCCGGCAGGTCTCATGACCCATGTCGATGAACGGCAACCCGGTCGCCGCCGCGCGCGGCGCCTTCACATCCTTGACGTGAACCGCCCGCACCCGCGGCCCGAGGTCGCGCCACGCCGCGAGGACATCCCAATTTTGGGTCCCGCACCAACCGGTATCGAGCGCCACGCCGATGACGTCTTCGTCGCCCGCGCCAATTTTCGCGAGCACCTCCGCGGCATTTTTCTCCGGATGATTTTCCCACGCGTAAGCCACCCCGTGCTCGCGCAGGATTGCCACTGCCGCGGCGCGTTGCGTGACCAGGAGTTCACACTGACCGGCGATCAGCGGGATGGAAAGCTCCGCGCAGAGCCGGCACGCCGCGTGCAGGTCGGCCAGACTGCCGCCGACCCACGCGGGGTAGCTGCGCACCGCCAGCCCATGCCGGGCGAGCAGGCGCTGGGCGATCGCCACATGCTCGAGCGTGGCCCAGCGCCAGTGCAGGTGCGCGCACCAGAGGTCGACGGCGGTGAACCCGAGATCCCTGACCTCTTGTAACATCTCGTTGAATCGCTCCTCGTAGGTCGCCAGCGGTGAGAACCACGCATTGGTCGCATCGTCCCCCTGCATCCAGCCCTGCTCCATGCGATAGCCGATCTGGCGGGCGACAAAATTGGCGGTGATAAACGAAAACGTCGGGGTCATGCGCCAACCTTAAGGCATCCGTTATTACTGTCCAGCCGACTGCAGCACAATTTAGCTCACCGGTGATAAACAACTGGACAGCGAACACCCGTGGCCCGGCGCACGCCACACCCCCTATTTCGTCCACTCCCCGTTCACCAGCCGGCGCAGGCCGAGTGGGTTGACGCTTTGCAACTCCGGTGGCAGCAGGTCCTCTGAAAATCCCTGGTAGCACACCAGCCGCGCCCAGCGGTTCAGGGCGCGGGTGCCGACCGAGGTGCTGCGGCCGCCATCGCTCGCCGCCGGATAGGGTCCGCTGTGCACGATGGCGGAACTGACCTCCAAGCCCGTCGGATAACCGTTGAGGATCACGCGCCCCGCCTTCGTGGCCAGCAGGTCGATCAGGTCACCTTGGGCGTTCGCTTCCGCCGTGCCAACGTGGAGGGTGGCCGTCAGATTACCGTCCAGCTCATGCGCGACCGTGAGCATTTCCGCCCGGTCCTGACACCAGATCACGAGCGAACTCGGTCCGAAAATTTCCTCGGCCAAGGCGTGATTGCTTAAAAATTCCAGGGCGTCGGTCTCGAACCACACCGGGGCCGCGCCGCAGACGGCAACCGCCTTGGCCTGCGCGATCACCTTCACCCCGGGCTGCTGCGCGCGGGTCTTGAGGTTGTGGGTGTAGTTTTTCTGAATACCAACCGTCAGCATCGCGGCCTCGGGCGTGGTCGCCAGCTTGGCCGCCAAGGCCTGCACCAACTGCTCCGCGGCGGCGGAACGCTGCAGGACGATCAGCCCCGGATTGGTGCAAAACTGGCCGACCCCCACCGTGGCCGAGGCGTGCAAACCATCCACGAGGGCCGCGCGGCGTTCCGCCACGGCGCCGGGCAAAATGAATACCGGGTTGATGCTGCCCATCTCGGCATAAACGGGAATTGGCTCCGGTCGCGCCGCCGCGAGATCGACCAGCGCTCGACCACCGCGCAGTGAGCCGGTGAAACCCACGGCCCGGACCAGGGGATGTTTCACCAGCGCCTGGCCCACTTCGAATCCGGCATCAAACAACAGCGAGAAAGTACCTTCGGGCAGTCCGCACTCCCGCACGGCGTGCAGAATCAAACGCCCGACCAGTTCGCTCGTGCCGGGGTGAGCCGGGTGCGCCTTGACGATCACCGGGCATCCGGCGGCAAAAGCCGACGCGGTGTCGCCGCCCGCCACGGAGTAGGCGAAGGGAAAATTACTCGAGCCAAACACCACCACCGGGCCGATCGGCCGCAGCATGGAACGATGATCGGGCTTGGGCAGTGGCTGGCGGTCGGGCAACGCCGTCTCGATCCGCGCGTCGAGCCAGTCGCCGCGCTCCGCCGTCTCCCCGTAGAGCCGCAACTGACCGCAAGTGCGGGCGACTTCACCCCGGAGCCGGGCCTCGGGCAGACCGGTTTCCAGCATGGCCCTGGCGACGAGGTCGGCCGACTTGGCCGTAAGATTATCGGCGATGGCCCGGAGAAATTTATTGCGCTGAATGCCAGCTAGCTTCGCCCAAACCGGCGCAGCCGCCGCGGCCAACAGGACGGCCCTTTCGACGTCGGCGGCGGTGGCGGATGAAAACGAAGGTTCGAAATGCACCCCGCGCGCCGGGTCGAACGCCTGAAATTCCGTCCCGCCGGTTCCGCTGGAACCAAAGCCGATGAGTGAGCCGCCGTCAGGTTTCATGGGGTAGGGATTGTCAGCCTGAACCTGGTGAAGGATCCACGAGCTCTCGCGCCTGCGTGCATCAGCCTAATTCCGGCAATTCAATTAAACCACGGATTTCACCGATGGCACGGATACAGGAACGCCGCAGAGAAACCGCTTCACATCTATTCACCTGCCGGGTGAGAGTCCAAGCATTAGGACTGGATGGATAATCCGTGCCATCCGAGAAATCCGTGGTTTCAACTGCCTTGGCTGGGAGCATGTTCGATTCTTCGCTGCGCCCAGAATCACATGCAAGCGTCATTTAAAATGGAGGGCGCAGGCCCTTCAGGAAAAAATGGAATCAAAGTTGCGGATGATCTTGCTTCGCCTTCGCCAGCACCGCTTGGGCCTGCTCCAGATCGGCGCCGGTCAGCTCCAGCCGCGGGGCCCGGACGAATGGCGAACCCCGCCCGACCTCGGCCTGCACCCACTTGATGAGCTGGACGAATTTCGGCACGGTATCAAGCCGCAGCAGCGGCAGGAACCATTCGTAGAGCGCCGCCGCCCGGGCCTGGTCGCCGCGGCTGGCGTAGTCGAAGAGCGCAACCGATTCGGCGGGGAAGGCATTCACCAGGCCGGCGATCCAGCCCACCGCGCCGGCGGAGACGCCCTCGACGATGGCGTCGTCCATCCCGACCAGAATATCCAGCCGCCGGCCAACCACCGCCTTGATCGCGGTGATACGCCGCACATCACCACTGGATTCCTTGACGGCGTGCAGATTGGGATGCGCCGCGGCCAGCTCGGCGATCTGCTCCGGCAGGAAGTCGGTCTTGTAGGCAATCGGATTGTTATAGAGCAGGCACGAGAGTTTGGTCGCCCCAATCACGGCACTGACGTGCGCCTTCATCTCGCGCCAGTCGCTCGAATAAACATAGGGCGGCAGCACCATCAGGCCCGAGGCGCCGGCCTGCGCGGCCGCCTTGGCCATGGCCACCGCCTCGGTCGTGCTCAGGGACGCAATGCCCAGCACCACGGGGGCGCGGCTGCCGACCGTCTCCACGCAGGTGTGCACGATGGCGATTTTCTCGGCGAAGCTCAGCGTGGCGGCCTCGCCGAGCGAGCCGCCGGCCACAATGCCGGTGCAGCCGCTGTCGATCATCCACCGGCAATGCTTCGCGAGCGCGGCATGATCGACGGTCAGGT
>JANMVS010000044.1:0-15767 GCA_031392885.1 Verrucomicrobiota bacterium | reverse complement strand
TTTCCATCCGCGCGGCGATGTTCACGCCGTCACCCGTGACGTCGCCGTCCGCCCGGAACACATCACCGAGATGAATGCCCATGCGGTGCTGCAACGTGTCCGCCGGGCGCGCGCCAAACTCCTTCTGGATTTGCAGACTGCAGGCCACCGCCTGCACCACGCTGGAAAAGCACAGCAGCAGCCCGTCGCCCGTGGACTTGAGCACCTCGCCGCCATGCTGGGCGCACAGCGCGCGCATCCGCTCGAAATCGATCCGCACCAGCGCCATCGTGCCCGTCTCGTCCCGCTGCATCCGCGCCGAGTAGCCGACCACGTCGGTGAAGACAATGGCTGCCAACCGGCGTTCGTTTGCTCCCGCGTCGCTCATAAAGGGTTGGCGGCAGCTTGGGCGGAGGTCCCCACGGGGCAAGGCGTGAATCGGCGAGCCCGCCGCCTACGGCCTGGCCGGGCGCAACGCCTCATCAAAGATGAGGTGTACTCATCTGCACGCATAATTCCTAGGCCCCAATTGGATGCGGGTGTGTCTTCAGACCTCCGATGCTCCGCTCTTTTGCCGAGTGGAGGGCCGGTCTCCGCACCGGCCGCGGGCGGCGGCCCCTGCTCGGGCGGTCCGGAGACCGCCCCTCCAATAATTTCGCACTGCACTGGTCTAAAGACACGCCCGAGCAAGATGGCTTGGGCCACAAAGACCTGGATCCCCGGCCTGTTGTCGCCGACTTGATCGCCGGGAAGTTGATCGCGCGTCCCAGGCAAATCCAACGTCGCCCGAGGAACGACCCCCGTCACACCGGAATTCATCCGCCAGCCCGGCCTTGTCCAGCCGCTTCTCGGCGATGGCGATCATGGCGTCGTAGAGTTGGGCATTGGGTAGCGCTGAAGTAGAAATCCCATTCAATTCCAGAAAGGCCAGGGCTGTGGTTATGGCGGTGCGCTTAGTGCCATCGATGAAGGGTTGATTCTCCGCCAGATGATAGGCGTAGGCGGCGGCCAATACGAAAATGTCGCCTTGTCCGTAGGCAAAAACGTGCATCGGCTGGGCGAGGGCGGATTCCAAGCCATGCTCGTTCCTGATTCCGTCCTGCCCTCCATGTTCTTCCAGAGAGCGTTGGTGCAACGCATCGACCCTCTCACGGGTGATGAAAACCGGCTCGTTCACTGTGCCAGTTTGTGCAGGAGTTCCTTGCGCTCAGCAAAGATCTTGTCGGCCACTTTCTGAAACGCGATGTCATCAACCTGAGGTACTCTTGATGAAGCAAGCTTGACCGCAGCATTCTGCATCCCCGGCTTGGCGATATAAGGCACCGAGGACTCCCCAACTTTGGCGGATTTCTTTTTCACGCCACTAGGTTGAGCCCGTCGGCCCCCCCTGTCAACCGGCCGGACGGTCTGCGCCTACGCAAATTTACGCAGCGACGAGCGCCAGCGAGTCTTGACCCGTCGGCTTGCCGGCGCTCGCCGCTACGCTACATCCAAGCCAAGTAAATAATCTCCGGAGCAAGCTCCGGGGCATTAAACCCACAGGGAATAAAACGACAACCCCCGGGGCCGGCCCGCGGCCTCTCGTTTGCACCCAACATTCTGCTTTTGCGTTTTTTGCGCTTTTTGTGGCCAAGCCTTCCGGGCAAATTTATATTTGTCTGACACAACGCCGCCGCCCCGCCCTCCATCCATGAAATCCCTGCTCCCCGCCCTCCCCTGCTTCCTCTTGCTCGCGGGCCTGACTCCCGGGCAGGCGGCCAGTCCCACTGAATTCTGGCTCGATCTCACCGAGGGCGAGGAGATCGCCGAGACCCGCGTCATCGACGATCTGGCCACCGCCGGCGTCGTCTATGTCGGCGAGGCGCACACCATCGCCCGCCACCATGCGCTGCAACTGCACCTCCTGCAGCAGCTCGCGGCCCGCGGCCTGCCCCTCGTGCTCTGTCTGGAGCAACTCGAGGCGCGAGTGCAGCCCGTGATCGACCGCTATAACCAGGGCGTGATCGACTACGACACCCTCGTCCGCGAAATCGACTGGGCGAAGAAATGGAAAAACTACCTCGATTACCGCCCGCTTTGCGAGTTCGCCCATGCCCACCAGATTCCCCTCCGCGCCCTCAACGCCCCCGCCGAGGTCATCCGCGCTGTCAGTCGCGGCGGCGGCCTGGCCCAACTGCCCACCGACCAGCGGGCCGTCCTGCCCCAGGAGATCGTGTTGGATGATCCCGCCTACGAGCGCATGATGAACCTGCAGCTCGCCGTGCACATGGCGCTGGACCCGGTGAAACTGCGCCCTGTCTTCGAGGCGCAGGTGGCGCGGGACGAGACGATGGCCGCGAACATCCTCGGGGGCCGCCATGACGGTGCGGGCGACAAGCCGCGCACCGCCTTCGTTGTTATCGGCGGCGGCCACGTGCGCTACGGCCAGGGCACGGCGGCCCGCGTCCGCCGCCGCGACCCCGGCATTGTCGAGCGCATCGTGCTCATGACGGAGAGCGGCCAGTTGACGCTCACCGCATCCGACAAAGCCGCCTCCCGGGAAATCTCCATCTCCCACGCCGCCGTGCGCGAGCTCGGCCGCGCGCCGGGGGATTATCTCAACGTCCTGCCGCTCGCGTCCGCCGCCGCGCCCGCCGCGAAGACGCCCTGAGCCGTATCAATGCAGTCGGACTGGCGTACTCCTCGTTTGTAGCAAGGACCGAAAGGTGGAGCGCGTTGACCTCAATGCGCTCCACCTTCCAATGCATGGATTCGGCTGAGGCCGCCCCCGCAAAGGCGGAGGGCCCGCGTCTCCGCGGGCCGCGGCTCGCCGGGACGCGAGCCCTCCACCCGGTTCACCCGGCGTAAATCCACGCGCCCACCTCATGCACCCGATGAAAATCCGGCGACCATTCCGGGATCGGGGCCAGGTTCCAGCGCCATTGCCGGTCGGGTTGCTTCAGACCATAGCGCTCACTCAGGCTCTCGCGTTTGATCTCCCGTCCGTCGGCGGAAATATTCAGCCGCGCCAGGTCCGCCAGCAGCAGGCGCACCCCCGGGCGGGCCCCCAGCCCGGATATCCCGAGCAGCCGCGAATGCGGAAAAAGATTTGGCACAGGGTGTGGTTTCGTTGCGAGCAGAGTGTGAAATATCCGGGCTAGCCACATGAGGTGCTGCCGCGCGGCCGCCTGCGCGCAGCGGTCGGGCAGACTGCTGTCCTGCTCCTTCGCCGGCAGGGCATGCCCGGGCACCAGCCCGAGCTGCGAAATGCAATTGGCCGACACCACGATATCCGCCAGCACGACCCGTTCGAAAATCACCGCCAATTCCGCCACCGGCACGTCGAGGCAATCGCCGGCGCCGATGACGAGGACCGACCGCCGTTGCACGCAACGCGCCGCCGCCGCCAGCATCGCCGCACGGCTGGCCGTCAGGTGGGCGGCCCACGCCCCGGCCAGGCGCCGGTGACGCTTGGCAATGGCCTGGGGCTCGCCCAGCAGGCCCAGCTCGCGCGCCCAGGGCGGACAATCCACCCGCCAGTTGTTGAATAAATCAAGCAGCATGTTTTCCAGGATCCAATCGACTCGAATTCTCCCCAACCAGGCAATTCATTTGACCACGGATTTCACTGATCCCACGGATAAGCCCAATCTCGGGAAAATCTGCTCAGCAACCCGTTACCGCGCCAGCTGAAGGGCCAGCACCCCTGTTTTGTTGGTTATCCGTGCCATCCGAGGTATCCGTGGTAAAAAACGGTGGTGTGATTATTTCAGATACTCCGCCAGCCAGTCGAAGATGGTCCGGTGCCAGAGTTCGCTGTTGGCGGGCTTGAGCACCCAGTGACCCTCGTCGGGGAACAGCAGCAGCTTCGACGGCACGCCCTGCCGCTGCAACGCCGTGAACACCTGCATGCCCTCGCTTACCGGCACCCGAAAATCCAGTTCGCCATGGATGATGAGCATGGGGGTCTTGAAATTCGCCGCGTATTTGTGCGGGGAGAATTTCTCCTGGTCCGCCGCCTCCCACGGTTTGCCATGCTCCCACTCATCGAACCACACCTCCTCGGTCGTGCCATACATCGAGGTCAGGTTGTAGGTGCCGTCGTGGTTCACGATACAGCGGAACTTGGTGGTGTGGCCCTCGAACCAGTTCATCACGTAGCCGCCATAACTCCCGCCGGCCGCGGCCATGCGCGTCGCGTCGATGGAGGGCTGCTGTTCCAGGTAGGTGAGGCATGCGAACAGATCGTCCATCACCTTCCCGGCCCAGTCGCGGGAAATCTCATCGGTATACTTTTGCCCGAAGCCGGTGCTGCCGCGGGGATTCGCCAGCGAAACCACGTAACCTTGCGCCGCCCAAATCTGGGGATTCCACCGCGTGGACCAACCGTCGGCCCAGGCGCCCTGCGGGCCGCCGTGCACCCAGAAGATCAGCGGGTATTTCTTTTTGGCATCGAAGCCCGGTGGCTTGATCAGCCACATCTGCACGGACGTGCCGCCGGCGCCGGCGACCGTCACGGACTCGGGCGCGGCCATTTGGACATCCTTCAGCAGCGCGTCGTTCAGGTGCGTCAGCACCTGCGGCGCGCCTTGCGCGGTACGCCAGAGCATGACCTCCGCCGGCTGATTGAGCCGGGCATGAGTGTAGACCAGCGTGCTGCCGTCGCCGGAAACACTGGCCTCGCTGTTGGTGCCACCGGCCAGCACCCGCACCGCCTCACCCTTGAGCGACACGCTCCACAGCGTGGTGCCGCCCTGGTCCGCCGAGCTGAAGTAGAGTTTCGCGCCGTCCGGCGACCACACATAACCGTGCACCGAGCGGTCCAGCTGCTCGGTCAGGCTGCGGCTTTGGCCGGTCGCGAGATCCAGCAGCATCAGCTGCCAGCGATCCGCCTCGTAGCCGGGCCGCGTCTGGGCGCGGTAGGCCAGCGATTTCCCGTCCGGCGAAAATCGCGGCGTACAATCGGCCGCGAGGTTCTTCGTCAACGGGCGACGTTCGCCGGTGGTGAGATTGACCGAGTACAGGTCGTGGTTGGTGCTCCAGGCCTGTGCGCGCAGCGGGACGGGCGGTGCGGTGAAGACGAGGGACGTGCCATCGGGCGAGAAGGCAAACTCATCGCCTTCGCTGAAGGTGGAGGAAGTGGGCACGCCATCGTTGTCACCGGGAGTGACGTTGCGCGGCTCGCCGACGGCGAGGCCGTTTTTCACGCCGAGCACGAACACGTGCTTGCGCTTGCCCTCGACCCAGGAATCCCAGTGGCGGTAAAGGAGCTGATCGAAGAGGCGGGCCTTGACCGGGTTCTTGGCCACGGCGGCGAGCTTTTCCTGGTTATGCCGGTCGGCCTCGGCGAAAGGCCGGGCGGAAAACTCGGGATAGACGGCGGACACAAACGCGATTTGTTTCCCATCGGGCGACCACACGGCCTGGTTGGCCTCGGTCGAGATGCTGGTGAGCTTGCGCGCCTCGCCCCCGGTCGCCGGCATCAGCCAGATCTGGTAGTTGCCGTCACGGTTGGACTCGAAAGCGATCCACTGGCCGTCGGGCGACCAACGCGGGTGGCGGTCGTGCTGGGGTGAATTCGTGAGTTTGCGCGCCTCACCGGCGGCGGTCGACACGATCCAAAGGTCGCTGTTGGTGCGATTTTCCGCCTTGAGCGGATCGGTGACGACAAAGACGACCGACGCGCCATCGGGCGAGATCTGCGGATCGGACACGCGGTGGAGGCGGAACATGTCCTCGAGTTCCAGCGGCCGGGCGGACAAGGCGGCGACGCCGGCCAGGGCCAGGACGACGGGGATAAGGCAGCGGGGGAAGACAGGGCGAAGATGCATGGGATTTTGTCGCCCAATCAACCGGATTGTTCCGCGCGAGGGAAGCCTTGGTTTGGGGCGGCGCAGTCGAGACCAGGTGGTTGCCCGCGAAAAACGCGAACCGACGCGAAAATAGTTTGAAAGGGAGGGCGAAGCGTCCCCGCTGAGCCGCCGCGCCGCCCGCCCGAGGAACGGCTCACCGGGACGGTTCGCCCTACCCTCTTACCCTCCATCGATCCGGTCGTTTGCGCCATTTGTCCTATTGGCAGCGGCGGGACGGTATGCTAAAGTTACCGCTCCATCCCCTACTATGTTTATGATGAAACGATCCCTCGTGTTGCTCGCCCTCCTCGTGTCCGTGCTCGTGGCCCGCGCCGCGCCGCCGACCGTGGAAGGCTTCACCTACGTCAAGACCCTCGGTGGAATCGACGAATACACCCTGAACTCGAACGGCCTGCAGGTGCTGCTCATGCCCGAGCACTCCGCCCCGGTGGTCACGTTCATGGTCACTTACCATGTGGGTTCGCGCAACGAGGTCACCGGCACGACCGGCGCCACCCACCTGCTTGAACACCTGATGTTCAAGGGCTCGGTCAATTTCAACAAGGAAAAGGGCACCAAGTTCGACCAGATCCTCGATCCCATTGGCGCGGGCAACAACGCCACCACCTGGCTTGACCGCACCAACTACTATGAGACCTTCGGCAACGAGCATCTGCCGCTGATCGTCGAGCTGGAGGCCGACCGCATGCGCAACCTCCTCCTCCGCGAGGAGGACCGCCGCCCCGAGATGACCGTCGTGCGCAACGAATTCGAGCGCGGCGAGAACTCCCCCTTCTCAGCCCTCATCAAGGAAATCTCCCAGGCCGCTTACGTCGCCCATCCCTATCACCACAACACCATCGGCTGGCGCAGCGACATCGAGAAAGTCTCCATCGAGAAACTCCGCGAATTCTACGACACTTTCTACTGGCCCGACAACGCCACCGTCACCGTCGTCGGCGACTTCTCGCCGGTCGATGCCCTCGCCCTCATCAGGAAATCCTACGGCGTGATCCCGCACGCCCCGAAGCCGATCCCGCAGATCTACACCGAGGAACCGGAACAGAGCGGCCCGCGGCGGGTCGTCGTCAAGCGCGCCGGCCAGCTCGGCGTGGTCGCCCTCGGCCACAAGACCCCCGCCGCCACCCACCCCGACTTCCCTGCGGTCGTGATTCTCAGCGCCATCCTCGGCGACGGCAAAAACAGCCGGCTTTACAAGACCATCACCGACCAGAGCCTCTCCACCGGCGTCTCCATCTTCCCCTTCCCCACCCGCGACCCCTCGCTGCACTTCACTTTCATCCCGCTTGCGCCCGGCGCAACGCATGAGGCCGTCGAGAAAATTGCCTTCGCGCAGATCGAAAAGCTCAAGACGGACGGCGTGACCGACGCCGAGGTGCAGGCCGCCCTCGCCAAGGCCCTCGGCGACTCCGCCTACCAGCGCGACGGCACCTTCGCCATCGCCAGCAACATCAACACCTACATTGCCGTCGGTGACTGGACACTCTACCACAACTTCGACGAGTCGCTCAAGAAGGTCACCCCCGCCGACGTCCAACGGGTCGCGCAGAAGTATTTCAACGTCGATCAGAGCACCACCGGCTGGTTCATCCCGCTGGCCCCCGCTGCCCCGAAAGCCCCCGCGAAGAAATAAGTCCTCCACTCTTTATTCCCATGAAACGCTTCCTCCACCTCCTCGCTCTCGGCTGCCTGTCGCTTGCTTCAGGGCACGCCCAGATCGCGCCCAAGGTAGTCCGCACGAAAATCGCCGGACTTGATGTCATTATTTACCGGACTGGCGTGCAGGACGTCGTCACCATCCGGGGCTCGCTGCCCGCCGGCGACACCCTCGCGGGCGAGGGTAACCTCGCCATCCCCACCCTCGCCGGCCTGCTGCTCGATCAGGGCACGACCCAGCAGGACAAGTTCGCCATCGCGGCAAAACTCGAGGCCGTCGGCGCCACGATCGACTTCAACGTCGGCCAGCAACTCGCTGAGGTCAGCGGCAAGTGCCTGAAAAAGGACGTGCCGCTCGTCATCGGTCTCATCGCCGAGCAACTGCGCTTCCCCGCCCTCTCCGCCGAGGAATTCGCGAAGGCCAAGGCCCAGTTCGCCGGCATCCTGCAGCGCTCGCTCGAGAGCACCGATATCCGCGCCGGGGAGGCCTTCAGCCGCTCAGTCTATCCGGCGGGCCACCCCAACCGCCCGGCCGCCACCGGGGAACTGCTCGCCGCCCTGGCTTCCGCCAAGCTCGAGGAGGTGAAGGCGTTTCACGCCAAATACTATGGCCCGGCCCATTGCACGCTCGTACTGGTCGGCGACGTGGATGCCGCCGTCATCAAGCGCGAGGTTGCCAGCGCTTTCGCCGGCTGGACCGGCGGGACCGATGTCCCCCATGGCACCAAGGCCTCGGGCAGCGACGCCCCCCAGGAGCAGGTTATCTTCATGCCCGACAAGACCAGCGTCTCCATTCTGCTCGGTCAGGCGAGCGGCCTGCGATACAGCGATCCCGATTATCAGGCGTTGCGCGTCGGCACCGCCATTCTCGGCAGTGGCTTCACCAGCCGCCTTGTCGGTCAGGTGCGCGACGTCGAGGGCCTCACCTACGGCATCAGCTCCCGGTTGGCCAACGACGCGCTGGGCGACGGCGAGTGGCGCATCAGTGCCACCTTCGCCCCGGCCAAACTCGAGCAGGGCATCGCCTCGACCAAACGCCAGCTCACGAAATGGCATGCGGATGGCGCGACCGACAAGGAGGTGGCCGACCGCAAGTCTAACCTCGTCGGCACTTTCAAGGTCGACCTCGCCACCACTGAAGGCATGGCGGGATCACTGCTCCTGACGGTTCAACGCGGCTTCACTCCCGCCTGGCTCGACGAATATCCACAGCAGATCAACGCCCTCACTACTGACCAGGTCAACGCCGCCATCAGGAAGCACCTCAATCCCGACCGGATGGTGCTGATCAAGGCTGGCACTGTCATGGAAGCCCCCGCCGCCAAGTAACCCGCAGGGCCCGCGTCTCGGCGGGCCGCGCTGGGTGGTTGGTGCTTCGACTGGAAACGGCCCGCCGGGACGCGGGCCCTCCATTATTTTGCCTGTCAGGGCTCAACCGGGCTTGCCTCGCGGCTCGCGCTCGGTGTCATAAACCAATGCCCCCCACCATGCGTTCGCTCGGCGCTTTGCTGAGTCTGCTTGTTGCCTGTGGCGCCCTTCTCGCCAGCGAGCCCGCCGGGGCTGTCGCACTCGTCGTTGCTGACCCGCTGCGTCTCACCCGCGAGGTCGTGCCCGTCGCGCAAAGCGTCGAACTGGCCCTCGATCCGGCCAAGGACGACTACTCTGGCCGCACGGTGATCGACCTGCTCGCCAGCCAGCCGTTCACCAGTTTCCGGCTGCACGCTGAGGGTCCCGCGTTCACGATGGCCACCCTCACTTCCCCCGACGGCGAGGTCACACCGCTCACCGCCGCCATCACCAACCAGGAGCATGGTCTCGTGACGCTCACCGCGCCGGCGTCGCTGGGCATCGGCAATTACAAGCTCTCGATCGAATTCACCGCCAAGTATCACCGCGACGGTCTCGGTCTCTACAAGACCGTGAGCCGCGGCGATCCCTATCTCTTCACCCAGTTTGAGGACAAACACGCCCGCAAGGCTTTCCCCTGCTGGGACGAACCGGCCTTCAAGATCAACTGGCAACTGACCATCAAGCTGCCCGCGACCCTCGAGGCGGTCACCAATGCCGCCGTCGCCTTCGAGACCCGCGCCGGCGAGGCCAAAACCATCGCCTTCGGGCGCACGCCACCGATGCCCAGCTATCTGGTGGCATTCGCTGTCGGTCCTTTCGAATTTGTGCCGGTCCCCGGCCAGTCCGTGCCCGGCCGCATCATCACGCCCAAGGGCCAGGCCGTCCTCGCCGCCGAGGCCGTCCGCCTGGCCCCGCCGATCCTCTCCCGGCTCGAGGAATATTTCGGCATCCCCTATCCCTACGCCAAACTCGATCAGATCGCCGTACCCGAGTACGTCTACGGCGCGATGGAGAACGCCGGCCTCATCACCTACACCGACCGGCTCCTGCTGATGGACCCGGAGAAACCCTCCTTCAACCAGCGCCGCTTCCTCGCCTCGGTCATGGCGCACGAGATGGCCCACATGTGGTTCGGCGATCTCGTCACCATGGCGTGGTGGGACGACCTCTGGCTCAACGAGTCCTTCGCCAGCTGGATTTCCGATCGGATCGTGGCGCATCAATTCCCCGAATTTCGCATGGAGTTTCAGGGCAAGGGCGCCGCCCGGGGCGCCATGCGCAGCGATGCCCTGCCCTCCATCACCGCCATCCGGCGCAAGGTTACCGCCAGCACCGATCTCGCCCAGCTCGCCGATGAGCTCACCTACAGCAAAGGCCAGAGTATTCTCACCATGGTCGAGAACTGGATCGGGCCCGCCCAGTTTCGCGCCGCCATGCGCACCTACTTCCTCAAACACAGTTGGGGCAACACCGTCGCCAACGACCTCTGGGCGGCCTTCAGCGCCGGCTCCGGGGACGACATCACCGGCATGCTCACCGGTTTCATCGACAAGCCTGGCGTGCCCCTCGTCACGTTCGCGCTTGAACCTGATGGCAAGCTCCGCCTCACCCAACGCCGCTTCAACAACCTTGGCGATCCCCAGCTGCCCGGCCAGTGGCAGATTCCGGTCGTGCTGACTTGGGGCAAGGGCAACGAGACCCACCGCGAGCGCATTTTGCTCAAGGAGACCACGCAGCTCGTCACCCTGCCCGGTTTGGCCACCGCCGACTGGGTTTATCCCAATGCCAACGAGTCCGGTTATTATCGCTGGTGCCTGTCGCCCGAACTCAACGCCCGCCTCGCCCGCAAGGCCGCCGCCCTCCCGGCCCTCGAACGCGTCGGTCTGCTCGACAACACGTCGGCGCTCTTCACCGCCGGCCTGATCAACGGCCTCGACTACCTCGCCTATGTCACCGCGTTCGGTCGCGACCTCGACCCCGACGTCAACGCCAGCGTCATCGGCAGTGTCGGCGGGCTCGATACTACCTTCATCACGCCCGCCTCCCGCCCGGCCTATAATAGTTACCGCGCCGCGATTCTCCGCCCCGTCCTCGATCGGATCGGGCTCCAGCCGGTCGCGGGCGAACCGGTCTACAACGGGCCGCTGCGCACCACCCTGTACGGGGCCCTGGGCGCGGAGGCCGCCGACCCCGCGATCATCGCCGAGTGCCGCCGCCTCGCCGCGCTTTTCCTCGAGGACCCGCGCAAGGTTGACGCCGCCCTCCGCGGCATCGCCGTGTCCGTCACCGCTTATCATGGCGACGCCGCCTTCTTCACCACGCTGCAAGCCGCGCTCGAGCAGGCGAAGACGCCGAACGTCCGCTCCGTCATCCTCGGTGCCCTCGGCAATTTTCACGATCGCGCGCTCGCCGAAAAGGCCCTCGCCTACTCGCTCACCCCGGCGCTCAACTCCACCGAGTTCCTCAACATTCTCTTCGGGGTCGGTGGCCATCCCGGGCTGCGGGATGTTGCCGTCGATTGGACCATCGCCCACTACCCGGCCCTCGCCGCCAAGGCCCCGCCCGAATACCTCGCCGGCCTCATCCGCGTCGCGAGCGGCGGCGAGCCCGAGCTCTTCAATCGCCTGCGCGACTTCCTGCTGGCGCCCGAACGCAAGACCGAGCACGCCGAAGTGAACATCACCAAGGCCAGCGAACGCCTGGTCAGCCGGACGCGCCTCCGCGCCAAGGAGCAGGCCAACATTGAGAAATTCCTGCAATCCTACCCGGGCAACACGCCGAAGGACTGAATGGGCAATCGTTCTCGTTTCTCGTTCTCTCTTTCTGCTCAATCTTCCCCAAAGCCGGGAGAACGAGAAAGAGTACGATTATGTGAACGAGCCGATTCGAACCCCTGGAGGGCCCGCGTCCCTGCCGGGCCGCGGTTCGTCGGGACGACTCACCTTGCCTGATCTGCACGTTGCGCGAGTGGGGTCCGCTCATTTCTTCGCGGCTTGCTCCGCCATCATCCGCGCCAGCGTGGCGCGGGCGACCTTGAATTCCGTCACCGCGTTTAATTTCTCCAGCAGCTGCCGGAATTGCGGCGTGTCGTGGACGGATTCCAACATCGGGTGCCAGTAGAGCCGGCTCTGGACGATGTCCGGACTATGCGCCAATTCACCCAGACCTTCCGCGAAATTTCCGAGGGCGCAATGTACGTAGCCCCGCTGATAGCTGCCCGCCGGCAGGGCTTGGAGGATGGCCGGGGCGAGCCGGGCGGCCTCGTCGGCTGCGCCGCCCTGGTGCAACACATACAGGGCTTCGCCCGCCGCATACCAGCCGGACGTGATCAGGCGGGGATCCTGCAACACCTTGCGCGCGGTCGCCAGCGCCTCCGCCGTGCGGCCGAGCGCGAGCAGAGTCCGCGCCCGGTCACTTTCCAAGGGCAGGAACGACTCGCTCCGGAGCGCCGCGGCGCGATCGAGCACCGCGAGGGCTTCGGCGTAGTGCCGGGCATCGGTGAGATAAAAGCCGCGGATATACAGAATGATGAACGAGACCGGATCGAGCGCCTCCGCCCGCCCGATCTCCTGCAGCGCGAGATCCAGCCGGCCTTGCGCCGCCAGCACATGGGAATGCCAATGGTAGGCGGTCGCGTAATTCGGGTTGGCGGCGAAGGCGAGTTGGAACTCCTGCTCCGCCTCCGCCAGTCGCCCGATGTCCGTGTAGACGAAGCCAATGGTGGCGTGGGGCTCGGCCAGCGCGGGATCCATTTGCAAGGCCAGCCGGCTTTGAGCGAGCGCCAGCTGATCAAACTCCTCCACCCGGCCGACGCCATCCAGCAAGCGATAGCGCCCGCGCAGCGCCGTGGTACTGGCCAGCCCGGCCTGCGCCTGGGCAAACTGCGGATCAAGTTGCATGGCCGCGGTAAAGGCCCGCTCGGCCCGATCAAAGCCGGCCGTCGACCGCAGGGTCAGAAAATATCGCCCTTCCAGCATGAGCCGGAGCGCCTCGGGATTAACGGCGCGACGAGGTTCGGACGACCCCACCCCCATTTTCAGCTGCAGATTCTTCGCGATCAGCCCCGCAATCTCATCCTGCACCGCGAAAATATCCTTCAGGTCGCGCGTGAAGGTGTCACTCCACACATGGAACCCGTCCGCCGCCTTGATCAGCTGGGCGGTGATGCGCACCTTGTCGCCCGACTTGCGCACGCTGCCCTCGACCACGTAGGCGACACCGAGCTTCTGCGCGATCTCGGGGATCGGCACTTCCTTGCCCTTGAAATAAAACGCCGAGGTCCGGGCCGAAACCTTCAACCCCGGCACCTTCGCCAGCACGTTGAGCAACTCCTCGCTGATGCCGTCGGAGAAATACTCGTTGGCCTTGTCGTCGGAGAGATTCGCGAAGGCCAGCACGGCGACGGATTTGCTGTCGGACGTTGGGGCGACGACCGCAGACGGCGCGGTTTTCTTCGGCAGGTTTTTCGCCCGCCACGCTTCGGCACGCTGCCACGACTCGGCCATCCCCCACTCCGCCAGCTTGCGCAGAAACTCCGGCGACGCGCGCGGCATGGCCTCTGGGTAAGACCAAAGCAGGATGTCGCGATAGATGGACGCACGCGGCTTGAGCAGTGGGATACCTTCTTCGGGTCGGCCCAATTGGCAGAGCAGAAGTCCACGGATAGTCGTGTCCTTGGGTGGCGGCAGCGTCTGCGCCTCCGAGCCCCGGCCAGTCGCCTGGAGCGCGCGCGCCAGATCAATTTGAAACCACTCGGTATCACTGGAGTGGGTCTTGAGTTCCTCCAGAATAGCCAGCGCTTCGCGGTGGCGCCCCAGGTTGATCAGGGCACCGGCCTGAAAGCTCCGCGCTTGCAACGACCCTGGTTGGATGGCCAGAGCGCGGTCCAGCACTTCGAGCGCCTCGGCATCGCGGCCCGTCCACCCCAGCTGTGCCGCATAGTTGTCCAGGATTCGCGGAGACAGGGGATCGAGTTCCACCGCGCGGCGCATCTCGGCCAGCGCCTCGTCGAGGTAGCCCTCCTGCGAGAGGCTGCGTGAATACCATTGGTGGCCGGTGGCGTAGTTCGGATCGAGTTCCGTGCTGCGGCGGTAGGCTGCCTTGGCCTCGGCCCAGCGGCCGAGCCGGTCGAGCGCGTTGCCCTTGGCGGCGTAGCCCTCGGCGAGGTCGGGATCGAGGGCCAGCGCGCGGCCGGCCCAGCCCAGGGCCTGCTCGGCTAAGTCCCGCACTCGCACTTGCTCGTCACCGTCAGCGCCCAGGTTTGCGCGGGTCGAGAAGACATTCGCCATCAGGGCCACGGCGCGGGCGAAGTCGGGTTGGAGCGCGAGCGAGCGCTGGACCAGCTTTTCGGCGCGGTCGAGGCTGGCGTCGTCGCGCTGGTTCCACGCCCGCGCCGCTTCCAAATACAATTGATAGGCCTCGGGGTTGAGTGGAGTTCGGCCCGCTTTCAGTCCGAGTTTCAGCTGAAGATTGTCCGCGATGAGTCCGGCAATCTCGTCCTGCACGGCGAAGATGTCCTTGAGGTCGCGCGTGAAGGTGTCGTTCCACACATGGAAGCCATCTGCCGCCTTGATGAGCTGGGCGGTGATGCGGACTCTGTCGCCCTGCTTGCGCACGCTGCCCTCGACGACGTAGGCCACGCCGAGTTGCTTGGCGATCTCGGGAATGGGCGTGTCCTTGCCCTTGAAATGAAACGCCGACGTGCGCGCCGTGACCTTCAGACCCGGCACCTTGGCGAGCACATTGAGCAATTCCTCGCTCACGCTGTCGCCGAAGGAATCATTGCCCTTGTCGTCGCTGAGATTGGCGAAGGCCAGCACCGCCACGGATTTGTCGTCCGCAGGAATGATCGTCTTCTCGGCGATGGTTGGATGCGGTGCGGCGTCCTTGGCCGGTGGCGGGGCCGGTTTATTCCACGGCTGCCAGATCGCCAAGCTGGCCACGGCCAGCGTGGCGGCGATCGCCGGCACGAGCCAGGGTCGGGCGGAAGATTTTGCTGTAGGAGCGGTCCCGCCTCGGCGGGACTGCGATTCCTCCAAAACATCGGGGCGTAAAGCCCCTCCTACAGCTTCAGGTCCGCTCAACAGCTTTTGCACCCGCGCTGCGAAAGCCGGCGGCGTCTCGCCACCAGGCAGGCGCGTCCACTGCACGGCTTTGAACTCCGCCGGCACCTTGGCCTCGGTATCGCGGGTCGCGTCGATCACGACCGGCAGGAGGAACGCCTTTTCGTCCGCCATATCGCGGGTGCGTTCCGCGGCCTGCTTCCATTCGCGGCGGAAATACCCCTCGAGCCGCGCCTGGGTGTGGGCCGAGATGATGGGCACAAACAGCGCGCACGACCCGATCTGCCCGCGGATCTTCGCATCCCACGCGTCGCCGCCCACCAGTTCGCTCTGGTCGAACCACACCTCGACGCCGGCGGCGCGCAAGGCGTCGCAGATGCGCCGCGCCGCGTCAGAATCCTGTGACGCATACGACAAGAATACCGCTTTGGTGGTTTCGCTCACGACAGAATAGAAGGCATGGCAGCGTGGCCTGGCGATGTCCAGCGGACGCGGGTCAGCGGCATTTGCCTTGAAAACGGACGGTTCCTGGACATTGCTTCCGGCATGACTTTCATGGAGATCAAGCCCCAGCTCGACGGGCTGAGCGTGGAGGAAAAGCGCAAGCTGGAGGCTTATGTCCGCCACAGCCTGCGGGCCGATTCCGAGGAAAACCGCCGGGAGCTGGCGCGGAGAAACCGCGAGATGGGGGCCGGCAAGGCTTACGATCTCGACGTGGTGAAGGCGCTGCTCGCCAAGCTGCAGGCCGCGCCGGATGCCGGCTGACTACAAACTGGCCATCAGCGAAGAAGTGCTCGCCGACTTGATCGCAAGCCCGCCGTCGGTGCAACGCCGGATGGTGGCACGGATGGAAATGTTGAAGGTTACG
>JANMVS010000006.1:0-18442 GCA_031392885.1 Verrucomicrobiota bacterium | reverse complement strand
AAAGGCCGACGGCGAAGGCGGCATTCATGCCCCAGCCGTAGACCAAGGCATTTTGCGCCGCGGGGGCCAGGCGGCCATGGGTGAAGCAGGCGCAGTCCGCGAGAAACGTCGGCGTGTGCAACTGGATGGCGGCGATCAGCTGCAGTGTCCCCCCGATGAGAAGCCAGGCCAGCGCCGAGGCGAAGAAAAAGAGCACCGGCCATTTGGCCGAGGCGTCGATCTCCATTTGCTCCGTGCGGGCGTTGTGGTCGGTGGAATTCATCAGCCAGGGTTACTGCTTCGCCTGCTCCGAGGCGGTGAGGGCGATGGCGCGCTCGAGCGGCAGGCGGACCACGCCGGCCTTCTGGTCCACCCAGCCATAGTCCTGGGCCGCGGCTTGTTCCCTGGCCCGGTGCTCCGCGAGGAGGAGCGTGCGGTCCGCGGGACTGCGGACGCCCTCGACCTTGTCCACCTTGTAGGCGTGCGGCGTGTAGATTTTCAGCGCGAGCCAGCCGAAGACGGCAAAGCAGACCAGAACCAAGAGCGCGGTGAACACCGGCGTGCGGTGCGGAAAGGAAAAGTTGGCGGAGGAATCGCTCATGGCGCGGTGGCTTCGTGATGGGTGAGAGACTCGACGATGCGCGGGTCCCGGATGGGAATCAGCTTGGTCCGGGCAAAACTGCGGAGGTAAGCCCAGACGCAGACCCCGCCGACGCCGACGACGGAGGTCAGCACCCAAAACAGGTTGAACGAAAGGAAGGGCAACGGGTCATCGTGCGCATCCTTCAGGGCCGGGAGCACGTTGTAGCAGAGGTCGACCAGAATGATGACGGCGATCCAGAGGCTGATCCCGAGGGCCGGCTTGAGCTTGGATTTGCGGCGGTAGGACAGCCAGAAGAGGAAGGGCACGAAGAAATGGCCGAAGAGGAGCAGCATGCCGACCCAGACCCAGTCGCCGTGTTCGCGGATGTTATACCAGAAGGTTTCCTCGGGCACGTTGGCGTTCCAGATGAGAAAATACTGCGAGAAGGTGACGTAGGCCCAGAAGACGACGAAGGCAAAGGCGAGCGCCGTGAGGCAGTGCAGCTGGTTGGTGTTGAAGATGCCCTTGTAGTCGCCGCGGGTGACCAGCCACCACGTGATCACCACGCCGAAGGCCATGCCGGCGCGCATGCAGTTCGCGAAGAACCACACGCCATACATCGTGGAGAACCAGTGATACTCGAGGCTCTTCATCCAGTAGATGGCCGCAAAGCTCAGGGCCAGCGCCGTCAGCGGAAGGCCGAAGGCCGCGGTCTGGCGGTTCATGAAGGTCCACTTGGCGTCGCCGTCGGCGTCCTGCGTGAAGGAGGCTTTGCGCAGGCGCGCGGAGAGCCAGACCCAGACCAGGAAGAAGCCGACCGTCATGAGGGTGAACATCCGCACGCTCAGGAAACTCTCTTTTTTCAGGTAAAGCGGATCGGTCCCGACCGTATGGCCGCCGTGCAGTTCATGCAGCTTGTCCATCCACGGCCAGACCAGGCCGGGTTTCACCCAGGCGGAAATGAGCAGGGGGAGAAAGAGGACGCCCAGCCAGAAGAAGGCGGAGAGGCCGTGCTCGAACTGCCGGCGAATAACCGTGGACCAACCGGCGTCGACGATGTGGTGGATCAGCACCAGCAGCAGCATGCCGATGCAGACCGTGGTCCAGTAGGACACGCCCACGAGATAGGACAACGCGACCGCCTGATGGTTGGCGGTGACGGCAAAGCCGATGGCGGTCAGCAGCAGACCGGCGGCCCCGGCGGCCAGGAATTTGTTCGCCAGACTGGCGGTCGAAGCCGGCGGGGAAGGGACAGCGGGAGTACTCATGTTACTTCAGGCCTCCCTGTTGCCCGGCCGGCACGTCTTGCCGCGTGCCCCGCTGCGCGCGCTGGAGGGCGCGCACGTAGGCGACCACGGCCCAGCGGTCGTCGGGCGAGAGTTTGTCCGCGTAGGGAAACATCGTGTTCTTGCCGTTTGTGATGGTGTTGAAAATTTCCCCCTCGGGCATCGTACGGAGCCGGTCGTCATGGTACGACGGGGTGACCAGCATCCCGTAGGACTTGGTAATGCCGTTGCCGTCACCCAGGGCCCCGTGGCAGGGCGCGCAATAAATCTGAAAGCGATTTTGGCCGCGGCGGATGAAGGGTTCCGTCACCTTGACCGGGAAACCGCGGGCGAAGGTCCCGTCCACCGCCTTGCCGGCATAATGGAAATCGTCGGCCCGCAAAAACGCCGGGTCAGCCGCGACCGTGCGCCCGCGCGGCACGGTGCCGGCGGGAATGGGCCGGTCGGTGCGACCGTCGGCAAAGAATTTCGATTCGGCCTGCGGTTTGTAGTAGGCTTGCCGGTCCATGTCGGGGAACACCTCGATCGGCGGCCGCGCCGAGCGCAGACCGCGAAAGCCCATGACGGAAAGCAGGAGCACGACCAGGAAAGCGAGAGAGTAGTAGGCGTAACGCATCTTATTCCTCGAGTTCGACCAGGTCCTTGCCCCCCGCCTGCTCCAGCAGGATCCGGGTTTGGGTGGCGTTGAATTTCGGGTCGTTGGCCTCGATCACAATAAAGAAGCGGTCGTCGCTGGCGCGGACAAATTGCGGTGCTTTCAGCACGGGATGGTAGTGCATCGGCAGCTGGTTGAGCAGGAACATGCCGCCAATGGTGGCAAAGGCGCTGAAGAGAATCGTCAGTTCATACGCCACCGGGAAGGCGAACATCGGGCTGAAGTAGGGCTTCCCACCGACGATGAGCGGATACTCGTAGGCGTTGGCCCACCAGATGAACGACATGCCGGTGCAGAATCCGATCAGGCCGCCCGTGAGCGAGAAGCGCGGCACATGGGAGCGGCGCACGCCCATGGCGGCATCGAGCCCGTGGATGGGGAACGGCGTGATGGCATCCCACTGCGAGTAGCCGGCATCGCGCACCTTTTCACAGGCGTGATAGAGGGCGCTTGTCGTGTCGAAGGCGGCGGCGATCCCGTAATTTTTTTTCATGGTCGGGCCTCCGGTTAGTGGGGGGCGTCCGCCCCGTGCGGATCAGCCTGGGGGATGACCGCTTTCACTTCCGACATCGGCATGATGGGGACAAAGCGGAGGAAGAGCAGGAACAGGAAAGAGAAGACGCCGAAGGTGCCGAAGAACGTGAAGATCTCGACGATGGACGGCGAATAATAGCCCCAGCTCGACGGCAGGAAATCGCGCGCCAGCGACGTGACGATGATCACGAAGCGCTCGAACCACATGCCGACATTCACGAAGATGGACAGCACCCAGACCAGCGTGGTGTTTTCCCGGATGGACCTGAACCAGAAGAACTGCGGCGTGATGACGTTGCACCCGATCATGATCCAGTAGGCCCAGGCGTAGTGGCCGAACGCGCGGTTGATGAACGCGAAGCCCTCGTACGGATTCGAGCTGTACCACGCGATGAAGAACTCCATCGAGTACGCGTAGCCCACCATCGTGCCCGTCGCCAAGGTGATCTTGCACATGCAGTCGATGTGATACTGCGTGATGAGATCCTCGAGCCGGTAGATGGCGCGCAGCGGCAGCATGAGGGTCATCACCATGCCGAAGCCGGAAAATATGGCGCCGGCAACAAAGTACGGCGGGAAGATCGTGGTGTGCCAGCCCGGGATCAGCGAGACGGCGAAGTCGAACGACACGATCGTGTGCACGGAGAGCACGAGCGGCGTCGCGATGCCGGCGAGAATGAGGTAGGCCATCTCGTAGTTGCTCCACTGGCGGTTGGAACCGCGCCAGCCCATGGCGAAGAAACCATAAATGCGCGCCTTGAGCAGGTTGCCGGTCGCGGTGAAACGGTCGCGCATTGTGCCCAGGTCGGGGATCAGGCCGACATACCAGAAGAGCACGGACACGGTGCCGTAGGTCGAGACGGCGAACACGTCCCACTCGAGGGGGGAACGGAAATTCTGCCAGATGCCGTTGGAATTCGGAAACGGGAACAGCCAGCCCGGCATGACGGCAAACCAGATGCGGCCGACGTGGAAGACCGGGAAGATGGCGGCGCAGACAACCGCGAAGATCGTCATGGCCTCGGCCGCACGGTTGATGGACGTGCGCCATTTCTGGCGCAGGAGGCAGAGAATGGCGGAGATCAGCGTGCCGGCGTGGCCGATACCGATCCAGAACACGAAGTTGACGATGTCCCAGGCCCAGTTGACCGGATTGGCATGGCCCCAGACGCCGACGCCCGTCGAGACGAGGTAGACGAGACCGGAAACGGTGAAGGACGCCACGACCGCGGCGAGGCCGAAGCACCACCACCACCAGACGGGCGTCTTGCCCTCAACGATGCCGCAGATTTTTTCCGTGATCCAATGGAAATCGCGTTGATGATCCACCAGCACACGGCGGGGAATCACCACGGGGTGGACCTCGGCGAGGATGGCCGGGCCGTTCGACAGGCTCAGGCCAGCGGCGGCGTGCTCAGTGGAATGCGCGCTCATCAGCTGTGCCCTCCCGCTTGCGGTTCAGGCTGGAGGCGCGCCGACCCCGGGGCGTTCGCGGGCGAGGTCGCCCGCGCTCCAGTTTTGGGGTGCTCGTGGCCGTGGCCGGCAACGGGGGCGGCATGCCCGTTTTTCTTATTATACTCAACGCGGCTGAGGGGGAGCGCGACATAGTCCGGCATGTGCGGGTTCGGGTTGCGCAATTTGCCGAGATACGTCGTGCGCGGGCGGATGTTGAGGTAGCCAAGGACGGCGTAGTTGCGGTCCTGGGCCTTGGCGCGGGACACGGCACTCTGTTCGTCCTTGATATTACCAAACACAATGGCCTCCACCGGGCAGACCTGTTGGCAGGCGGTCTTGACGGCGCCATCCGGCACCTCGATGTCACCGCTGGCCCCGGCCTTGCGCTTCTGGGCGATCTTGGCCTGCTGGACGCGCTGGACGCAGTACGTGCACTTCTCCATGACCCCGCGCATGCGCACGGTGACATCGGGATTCTTCACCATCTTCACCAACTCGGGCATTTCGCTCTGCGATCCGAGCGGGCCCAGGTAGAGCTGGTCCGTGGCGCGCTTGTTGAAGTCGAAGAAATTAAACCGGCGAACCTTGTAGGGGCAGTTGTTTGCGCAATACCGCGTGCCGATGCAGCGGTTGTAAGCCATGACGTTGATGCCCTCATCATCGTGCACCGTGGCATTGACCGGACACACCGTCTCGCAGGGGGCGAGTTCGCAGTGCTGGCAGGTCATGGGCTGCATGGAAACCTGGGGATCCTCGGGGAGGATCTTGTTGCCCTCGGCGCCGAAGGCCTCCGCGTCGGCCTGGCCGTCGGAATAGTAGCGGTCGAGACGGATCCATTGCATCTCGCGGCCGCGCATCACCTGGTCCTTGCCGACGATCGGAATATTGTTCTCCGCCTGGCAGGCGATGATGCAGGCGTTGCAGCCGATGCAGGTGTTGAGATCGATCGACATGCCCCACTGGTGGGTGCCGTCGAGGTTCGGGGTCTCGTAGAGTGAATTTCCGCGCGGGGTCGTGGTGGCGATGAACGCCAGCGGTTTGCCCTTGTCGGCGCCCAGCACGGGCGGGGTGTGCGACTCCATGCCGATGCCATTCACGTAATCTGGATTCTGCTGGTAACTGTCCTCGCCCTCGTAGTTGGCCTCGCGCACGATGTCGCGGCCTTCCATCGACCAGTGTTCCTGGGTGTTTGCGAGCTTCATGCGCGCCCCGGTGTTGCGCAGGGTTGCGCCCGTCGCGAAGCCCATGGCCGCCGCCGGGCGGACCGCGTAGGCGTCGAAGCCCGCGCCCGTGCCGATGTGGCCGGACTTGGTGCGGCCGTAGCCGAGGGGGAGCACGATGGTGTAGTTCGCGAGGCCGGGCTGGATGTGCATCGGCCCGCGCAGGGTGCGGCCGTTCAGGGTCACCTCGCCGACAAAGGCGTTTTCCTTGCCCTGGACAAATTCAGCTTCTTCCTTGCGCGCGACCTGCAGCAGGCTGCCGCCGGGCACGATGCCGAGTTCCTTGGCGAGCCGGGGACTGACCAGAATGGCGTTGTCCCACGAGATCTTCGTCATCGGGTCCGGGCATTCCTGCAACCAGCCGTTGTTGGCGAAGCGGCCGTCGTCCATTTTGTGGTCGGTGGTGAAACGGACCTCCAGATTCTGGGCGGAGAGCGCGGCGACCACCGGCGTCTTGGCAAAAACAGAATCGGAACGCTGCGGATCGAAGGCGACGGAGACAACCGGATAGGCCGAACCTTCCAGCAGGCCATCGTGGAGGAATTTCTCAAAGGCCTTCTTGCTGTCGCCGCTGGTGAGTTGCCCGATGGTGCTGAAAACCTGGGCGTAAGCATCGGCGTTCTCCTCGCCGGCCAGCCGGGCGAGCAACTCGACCTCGGACAGGCCGTTGAAGAGCGGCATGATCATCGGTTGGACCGGCACGATCGTGCCGTCCACCGTGCGGGCATCGCCCCAGGATTCGAGGTAGTGCGTGGCCGCGAGATGCGTGCCGGCCAGGGCGGAAGTCTCGTCCTGATAATAACCGAAGCGAATGACGTCCGGCACCGACTTCAGCAAAACGCCAAAATCAAGATCGGCGGGGGCGTTGTAGGCGGGATTGCCGCCGAGCACGATGAGGGTCTTGACCGTGTTCCCCTTGATGGCGGTGGCCAGCGCGGTCAGTGAAGAAGCGCTGGCTGGCGCGACCTCGACGAAATCAACCGTCCGGCCGAGGTTGCCGAGCTTGGCGTTGATCGCATTGACCAGCACGTGGACCGGCACGGGCTGATCGGCCCCGGCGACCACCAGACTTTCGCCGTGATGCTCGAGCAGGTCCTTGGCGCATTCCTCGATCCATTTGTCCTTGTGCGGAAAATCGAGGCCGAGGGTGAGCGGGGCGAACATCTCGGTGCCCAAAATCTTGTTGGCCAGCGCGGCGGTCAGCGCCAGTTGGTGGCTGCTGGCGAGACGCAGGCGGTGATCGGCCATGCTGCCGGTGAGCGAGAACCCGCTTTCCACCACATAAAGGCGGTTCATCGGGTCCGTCGGCTTGGTGACCCGGCGGCCCTTGGCGAATTCACGGGCGTAGTAAAGGGCGCCGGCCTCGGCGTGGAAGAAATCGGCGTCCAGACTGAGGATGCGCTTGGCCGGCGCGAAGCGGTAGACCGGCTTCACATTCTTGCCAAACGAGGCCTGCGCGGCGGCCACCGGCGGCTCATCCTGCACCGGCTCGTATTCGGCCCAGATGGCGCGCGGAAAAATCTTCTTGAGCCTGGCCCCGAGGCGGGCGCGGGTCGGCGAAGCGCTTTCATCGGCGAGGAACGCCAGGCCTTCGCCGCTGCCGGCGTAGGTCTTGTTGATCGCCGCCAGGATGTCATTCACCTGCGCGTTCGTCAGCGTGGTATTGCCCTTGGTGTGAGTGGTGGCGCGCTCCGGGTCGTAGAGATCGAGGACGGAGGCCTGCGCAAGCAGGCTGCTGGCGCCGCCGTGCGGGGCGTAGCTCGGGTTGCCTTCCAGCTTGGTCGGACGGCCCTGATGGGTCTCAGCGAGCAGGGGAATGGCCGATTTGCGCAGCGGCATCGCCGTGGCGAAAAAGAGCGGCAGGCCGGGGACGGTGTATTCCACCGACCGGCCATAGGGGAGAATGTGGGCTTCCGGGCGGCGGCAACCGGCGAGACCGAGACCGCCGAGGGCAAAAGAAGCCGCCATCAGCCGCATGAACTGCCGGCGGTCGACGCCCTCCATTGAAGAAGCGCCCTCGGGAAACTCGCGGGCCAGGTGCTCGCGGAAGCCGGGGGTGTCGGCCAGTTCGTCGAGGCTGCGCCAGTACTTCGGGCCGGTTGTCGCCGGCAGAGAAGACCGGGTATCACCAGCGGTGGACGCAGGCATGGCATGGGGCGGAAACCCGGTAAGCTCTCGGGAGGCAGGAGAAGAATGGTCAAATTTGCGTTTCATCAGCGATGGCAGCCGGAGCAGCTTTGCGGCGGTTTGACCTTCCAGTCATGGACAAATTTCTCGGCGGTCTTGAGGCCTTCGGGGCCTTGGGCCGCCAGCGTCAGTGAATCAAGATTGAAGACATCCGCCGGGTTGCGGATGCGCTGCGCCGGATTGCGATGGCAGTCGAGGCACCAGCTCATGCTGTGCGGCATGGCGTGATAGACCGTGGTCATCTCATTCACTTTGCCGTGGCACTCGACGCAGCTGACGCCGCGGTTCACGTGGACCGAGTGGTTGAAATAAACGTAGTCCGGCGCCTGGTGGATCTTCACCCACGGGACGGGGTCGCCGGTCTCGTAACTCTTGCGCACCACCTCCAGCAGCGGGCTGGTGGTCTTGATGATGCTGTGGCAGTTCATGCACGTCTGGGCGGCCGGGACGCTCGACGTGCCGGATTTCTCGACCGAGGCGTGGCAGTAGCGGCAGTCCATGCCCAACTGGCCGGCATGCAGGCTGTGGTCAAACGGAACGGGCTGCACCGGCTGGTAACCGACGCGCAGATAGGCCGGGGTGGCGTAGTAGGTGATGCCGGCCGCCGCGACGCCGCCGAGGACGAACAGGAAAATCAGAATCTGCAGCGGCAGGGCGTTGGCGGATTTCGGGAAAATCTTCGACATGGGTCCGGATGCGTTCGCGTAGCCCTGAAAGCCGGCGGTTAGTAACTCCCTGCCTTGCGCGCCACGGCGCGCGGCTCAGTCCGAAGCGCGACCGGAGCGGGAGTTGCCGCCCCGCCTGACTTAGCGAACAGGGACGGCACCACCCAGGCGGCGGCGAGCATGCCGCCCAGCTTGGCGAAGAATGACTGGCGCGAACAATGCGGACTCACGGTGTGTGTACGGTTCAAATTCGCCTCAAAGGAAAGAAGCCGTTACTCCAATGTAAAACAAATTTTCGAACCCAAGGGTGGAGAAGTTCATTATATAGTCCAATCGACGAGCGAATTGCGCTCGCTAATCGGCGAAAAACTGGCCGGAGACGGGCCCTCCAAAAGGCACATGCGGCCAAGCCGCAAGGCGTCAGTCTATCAAGCGATCCTCAACCAGTGTTCCAGGTTGATCCGCGCTTATCCGCGTCATCCGCGGGAAATTCCGACTGAATTGTTACGGCTCAGCGGAGAAATTAAGGCAGCGTCGCGTGAGAAATGGGCTTGGGTAGGGGCCGTTGCCCTCAACGGCCTTTCGTGCGCCCCAGGCGGTTGGGGGCAACCGCCCCTACCGCATGCTCGAGAACCACCCCCTTACCGCACAAATTCCCCATCCCGCATCGGCTTGGTCTCGTCGCAGCGGCGGGCGATGTCGGGATTATGCGTCACCAAAACGACCGCCTGGCCGTTTTCCTTGGCCAACTTGGTCAAAAGATCGAAGACGAGGGCGGAATTCCGGACGTCCAGGTTGCCCGTGGGCTCATCGGCCAGAATGATGGCCGGCTGGTTGGCCAGCGCCCGCGCCACCGCCACGCGCTGCTGCTCGCCGCCGGAAAGCTGCGTCGCCAGCCGGTGGGTTTTATCCCCGAGGCCAACATCCGTGAGCAGCGACCGGGCGCGGTCCGCCATCTGCGTCTCATCCAACCGGCCCAGTTTGCGCATGGGCATCATGACGTTGTCCAAGGCGGAGAACTCCTGCATCAGGAAGTGAAACTGAAAGACAAAGCCGATGTGCGCGCAGCGGGCGGCGGTGCGGTCCAGATCGCTGCTGTTCGACATGAGCTGATCGCTGATCCAAATGGAGCCGGCATCGGGTTGGTCGAGCAGGCCGAGCAGGTAGAGCAGCGTGCTCTTGCCGCAACCGGACGGACCCACGATGGCCGTCACCTTGCCGCGGCGAGCCTCGAACGAGACGCCCCGGAGGACATGCACCCTCCCCTCCCCCTCGCCGAGGTGGCGGTGAAGATTCTCGCAGCGCAGGGCGAGGGCGGCGGAGCCGCCCGTTGCGGGGAGACCGGAGGCCGGAGGCGGGAGGCGGGATGAATCGGGTGCGGACATCAGAAATCTCGTTTTCGCACTTGGACGTACTTGTGCAGCATGGCAGAGACCTTGCGGGTTCCAGCCTCCGGCCTCCAGTCTCCATTCGCGGCGCTCATTGCGACGTCCCCCGAATGATATCCCCCGGCTCGAGCCGGGCGGCGCGCCGGGCCGGGATGACCGCGGCGGTCATGACCACCACCGTGGCGGTCAGGGTCGCCACCACGTAATGCCAGATCGACCAGTACACTTGGAAACTGTCGGCCGAGAAGATGCCGCGGATGCGGATCGGGAGCTTGGAAACACCATACGTGACACCCGCGCCCATGATCCACCCGCCGACCGTCCCCATCACCAAAACAATCGCCCCGAGCCAAAGAAAGATCCGGGAAATGTCGCGCCGGGTGTAGCCCATCGACCGCAGAATCGCGATCTCCTTGGTCTTCTCGATGACGATCATCGCAAGGGTATTGAACATGCCGAGGCCGGAGATCAGGATGATGGTCGAAACCGTCAGCGCCGAGGAAACGCGGAGGGCGCGGAACACCTCGAGCCAGGTTTTTTCGCGCTCCTGCCAGCCTTTCGCCCCGTGGCGGAGCACCTGCTCCATCTTGGCCGCGTCCTGGGGCGCCCGATCGCGGTCAAACAGCGCGACTTGGATGAACGACGCCCCGCTGGTTATCTTCAGCAGCGAGCGCGCCTCGCCCAGATGCATGTAGATGCGGACCCGGTCGATGTCGCTGACCCCGGTCTCATAGAGCGCCGATACCCGGTAGCGGCGCTGCTCCGTGCCCGCTTGCAAAATCAGCGAGTCGCCCGGCGTCAGTTGCAGACGATCAGCCAGCACCTTGCCCACCAGCAGACCCTGCGGCGTGGTCCGGAAATCCTCCAAGGTGCCGCCGCCGCGCACAATCTGTGAGGCGAGATCGGATACCGCCAGATGGTCCTCCAGGTTGATGCCGTAGACCTTCGCCGAGTCGTTCTTGAAGGTGCTGTCGGCGATCACCGAGCCTTGGATCACGGTGGAGACGCCGGAGACGTTGCGGAATTTGCGCAGGGCCTCCGTGATGAGCGCCGGGTCCTCCACCCCCTCGATGTACTTCCGGCCGGCGCGATCAGCCGCGACCTCAAACTTGCTCGCATCGGGATCGTGCCCCGCCGCCGCAATGGCAAAAATACTCGCCTGGATTTTGTCCTCGATCCGGATCGCGCCGTTGGTGCCGAGAATCGTCCGGATGAAGAACTGCTCGAACCCGCTCGTCTGCGCCTGCGTGACAATGAAAAAGCCCACCCCAAAGATGATGCCGGCCAGGCTCATCAGCATGGAACGCTTGCGCGCCGTCAGGAAACGGAGGGCGATGCGGAGATTGGTGGACAAAGGGAAAAGGGAGGCGGAAGCGGGAAGGAAGACAAGGAGTGCTGCCTAGCCCGGATATCCCGAGCAGTCGTGAATAAGGGAAAAGATCTGGCGCAGGGTGTGGTTATGGTTGCGGGGAGAGTGTGAAATAACCGGGCTGGGGAATATCTTCAAAATGTCATTGCGAGGAGCCCCGCCAATGGGGGCACCGAAGCAATCCAGCCGTTTCGACACGCTCAAGGCCCCGCGCAGACCGAGGGGCCGGATCGCCATGGACCGCGGGTGCGGTCCTCGCGAGGACAACGCATTTTGAAGACGTGCCCTGGGATTCATTAAGTGCTTAAACAAGGAAAGCAGAAGGTGGGTTTGATAGTTTACCGGTCTCCGGCCTCCCGTCTCCGGCCTCCATTAATAATCAGTTCGCCAGCACCTGGGGGCGCACGCGCTCGCCGTCGCGGAAACGATCCTGCTGCTCGACGACGACCTGTTCGCCTTCGGTGAGACCCGTGAGAATTTCGACCTGGTTCAGGCTGTCGTAACCCTTCACGATCTTGCGCAGTTCCAGTTTGCCGCCGTTGACCACGTACACGTAGTCGCCGACCAGCGCCCGGCGCGGGATGATGATGGCGTTGGCCCGTTCGGCGATGCTGATGCTGACCTCGCCCGTCAGACCGGGCAGGAGGACGCGGCCCTCGGGCAGGTATATGTCGAGATACACCGTGTAGCGCTGGGTCGTCGGATCGGCCGAGGGGAGAATTTTGGCAATCACCGCATTGTACTGGTCGGCGCCGAAGGTCAAAAAGCGCACCGTGGCTTTCTGGCCCAGCTTGATGGCGGCGAAATTTTCCTCGCTGATCTTGGCTTCCACCGTGCGGCCGATGGCGATGACGGTGGCGATGGGGGAATTGCTGCCGATGAGGTCGCCCACCCGGGTCGTCACGGTGGTCACGACGCCGTCCGAGGGCGCCGCGATGGTCATCTTGGACTTTTCGCGCTGTTTGGTGCGCAGGTTGTTCTCGTTCGTTTGCAGGGCCAGCTTGAGGTTAACCTCGTCCAGCTCGGTCAGCTGTTCCAGCTGCTGGAGCAGCCGTTTTTCCTTGTCGTACTCGGCCTGGGGGTAGGCCCCGGTCTTCACCTGCCGCTCGAGGTTCACGAGGGTGTCCCGTTTGTTCAACAGGTCGGCGCGGCGCGTGGAGCCCAGTTCGAACTTGCGCTTGTCGGCGGCGATTTCGTTTTTAATCCGCTCGATCTCGAGATCAATGTCACCCGGATCGATCTGGACCAAAACGTCGTCCTTGTAGACGCGCTTGCCGATGTCGAGGGCGCTCGCAATCACGCGGCCCCCGACCTCGCTCTTCAGTTCGATGATGAATTCCGCCTTCACCTCGACGGTGCCCGGCACAAACCGCCCGGCCTTGCCCTTGGCGGCCGGGGTAACCAGCGCGACCGGGCGCAGGAGATAACTGATGCTCCAACCCGCGAGCAGCAGGACAACGGCGGCAATCGCCAGTCGGATGCTCCAGGTCGGGACGGTGGATTTGGCGGGACTCATTTACTTGTCGGAAACGTTGGCGACCACCGGGTCTTCCACGACGGTGCCGAGAAAATCCCCGACGCGGCCCAGGTATTCCATGCGGCCGTTGGAGGCGTTGATCTGGGCATCAAACAAGGCGATCTGGGCCAGGCTGACGTCGGCCTCGGAGACGCTGCCCCGGGCGAATTCATCCTGCTGGGACTTCAGGCGACCCAAGCCCGACACCGCGGCCCGGTCGCTGATCGACATGGTGCGGGCGGAAAAATTGAGCTGCTTCACCTGAGTCTGCGCCTGCTGGGCGAGCTGCGCGGTCAGCACGGCGTAGTCGGCCGCCATCTGGCGGCGCCGGGCCAGCGAGCTCCGCACGAGGGCGCCGGAATAGAATCCATCAAATATGCTCCAGCTGATCGAGATGCCGGCATACAGGGAAGTCACCGAATAGCTGTCGATCGTGCCATAGAGATTGCGCTGCACACTCTGGGAAACCCCGATGTTGGCATTGGCTTTCGGCCACAGGCGGGTTTTGTAAATGGCGTAATTCAAATTTTCGATTTCGAGCTGCTTGCGGGCCGTGAGGGCTTCGGCCGTGGGAAGATCTTTCTGGATCAGGAAACCGGCCAGCAAGAGGTCGAACGCACCGGCGTTGTAGTTGATCACGGGCAGGGCGTCGGGAATGGCGGCATCCTCCAGCATCGCCGTGCCGGACAGGCGGGCGAACGAAGCCTTGGCCAGATCAAAGTCGAATTGGGCGCGCTCGCTGGCGATCTGCGCTTGCTCCGCGGCCAGCCGGACCATAAAGATCTGGGCCTCCGAGATCACCTTCTTGACGAGGCGGGCCTCCTCCAGGACCAGCTGATTTTTGCTGAACTCCAAGTAGAAGGCCGCGCGCTTGACCGCGAGCTTCTGCACAATCAGCCGCATGTAATCGGCGCGCAGGGTCTGGGCGAACAGGCGGTAGCCGTCGCGATACTGGCCCTTGGCGATGCTCGCCTGGATCTCGCCGATGTGGGCGGCGTTGCGGAGCGCGCCCCAGTGATAGAGCGGCTGGGACACGGAAATCGCATAAGGCGTCGTGGTGACATTATACGAGGCCAGCGAACTGATCGTCGGACTGTAGACGTATTCCTGCTTGTCCCTTGATTTATTCAGACTGAAGCTGGCCCCGGCGCTGGGCAACAGAGCCGCCCGCGCCTGGATCCGGCTGTTCTCGGCGATCTCGAGGTCCAGCGCCCGGCTGAGCATGCGCGGGGACTGTTGCACGGCCTGCTTGAGGATGGCCTCGAGTTCGGGGAAGACACGCTCGGGCAGGACGGCATCATTCACCGCGGGCGACGCCGCCCACAAATTCACGCACAACAGCGGCAAGGCCGCAAAAAATCTCAAGGCTTTCATAGGTTGATAGATGACAGACAGGGCGCCGTAAACCCCGTGCCTTGGCAATCAGGAAATTGTGCGGTGGATTTTACCCCAAAACTGTCGGTCGGGGTTAATCCCCGGCACGCATCGGTCCGTATTTAAGGTTCTTCGCTCCTTTCAGTGGATTGCCTTTAAACCTCAAAATGCTGCAGATTAGGGAACCACTGATCAGTTTCGCCAAACGGCGAAACTTTAACTCACCCCTCCGACTGATCGTCTCCGGGATAAGTTCCGGGGGTCAGCTGATCGCAGACTGAGATTCTGCCGGCGATTAGCCGGCCCCCGAAACCCAGTGGCGGAGCCGATCAGTCGGTGCACACCTTGAAGGCTTGCTCCTGGGATGAAGCCATTAGTGGCTGACGCTTCCGGGGCTGTGGAGGGGGCTCGCGCTAACCTTCACCCCCTGGAATCAGCGAGGAACCGTATTTAACCAAACGGGTTCTTCCCATCACGTGCAAAATAAGGCAACCGTCGAGGCTTCCCACCCGCCGCCCGGTTCTAGACAATCCGCCTGCGCGTAGGAAAAAGCAAGCCATGCAACTCACCCTCTCCAGCAAAGGCCAGATCGTCGCCACCTATCGCCTTCCGCTTTGACCTTCAGAGTCCACCGCCCACCGGTTACCGTTCACCGCCGACGGACTCACGGTCAACCGTGCTCCGCCCACCGTGTTTGCCCACCGTCCACCGCCTCCCTGTTGCTCCCGCAACGGTTCCTCCTGCTTGCTCCTTTGCCTCGGTTTGGCGACGGATGACGCGCCAAAACTGAGGCCAAACCCGGGGCGGCGAGCACGCCGCAACAGGGCTTGCTCCCGGCTCCCGGCTCCATTCTCCTAACCAGTCCATGCTTCGCCGCCTTGCACCCTTTGCCGCCGATCTCTGGCAGCACCGCGATCTCCTCTGGCAGTTTACCCTGCGAAACGTGGAGCTGCGCCACAAAGGCAGCCATCTGGGACTGATCTGGTCGTTCCTCAGCCCGCTGCTGATGCTGGCCCTGTACGTCTTGGTTTTCGGCTACATCTTCGGCGGCAAATTCGGCGTGCTGCCCGCTGAATCCCGCGTCGATTACGCCCTCGGCGTTTTTCTCGGCCTGACCATCTTCCACCTGATGGCGGAAACGCTGGCCCTCTCGCCCAGTCTGATCGTGGGCAACCCGAATTTCGTTAAAAAAGTTGTCTTCCCCCTTGAGATCCTGCCCGCCGCCAACGTCGGCGCGGCGGTCTTCCACCTGCTCATCAGCCTGGCCTTGGTGCTGCTCAGCCTGATCATTTTTGGCCAAGGCCTGGGTTGGGGCATGCTGTGGTTGCCCGTCATCGTTGCCCCGCTCATCTTGCTGAGCCTGGGCCTCGCCTGGTTCGTTTCCGCCCTCGGCGTATTTTTCCGCGACGTCGGTCAGATCATGCAATTCATCACCATGGCCCTGATGTTTTCGAGTGCGGTGTTTTATTCGGCGCAGAAGATTCCGGTCGCAGCCTGGACCTACATGCGGTTCAACCCCGTGCTGCTCGCCATCGAGCTCGCCCGCGACGCTGCCCTCTGGCTGCAGCCGATGAACTATCGCCACCTCGGCTATCTGTATGCCACCGGTTTCGGTGCCTGTTATCTCGGTCACCTCGCCTTTAAGCGAATGAAGCCGGCGTTTGCTGACGTGTTATAGAACTGGAGACCGGAGGATCGAGGCAGGACCCAACCAACTGAGGTTCGCATGATAGCCTGACTGATTGGATCGGGTGGAGGGTCCTGAAGCATCGTCTCGCTCGGGAGGGCAGCCCGCCGCAAGTGAACAGCAAGCCGGTGGTCCGGATCGTTCCGGCCAGCCGCCCGAGGACCGGCGGGGAGTTGGCCGCACTTTGGCCGACGCTGGCCCACCTGACCCCGGCTGAAGCCGGCCGCTTTGAGCGCGACCTGCTGGCCTCGCGTCGTCACCTCCGCCCCCGAGCAACCCGGTTGACTTTCGCGTGAATCAATCTACCGGTAAAGTCATGAAATCTACCGTTAGCATAACCGAAGGACAGGATACCTTCCCCGCCTTGGTGAAGGCAGCCGAGAAAGGGAAGGTCGTTACGGTCACCCGTCACGACGAGCCCGTCGCCTGCGTGATTGGCCATGAGCGCATGAGTGCCATCGCCGAGACCCTTGAGATCATGGGCAACGCTGCCGCCATGCACGCCATCGCCGAGCACCAGGCCGGCCGGACACAGTTCGGCAAACTCGACGATCTTCCCGAGTGAGCCGGGTCGTTCGCCCTTCGACTAGGGTCATCGCGTATGTCCGCCGGCTCGCGCCCGAGCCTCGGCGGGCCGTCAAACGGGCGCTCGACGAGCTGCGTGAGGAGCGCGGTGACATCTGTGCCTTGGAAGCCAATCTCTCGGGGTACTACCGGCTCCGCGTAGGCCGCCATCGCATTCTCTTCACCTACGCGGCCGACGGTGCCATCGAAGCCCTCTTCATCGAGGAGCGCCATCTGGTTTACGAACTCTTCGAGGCGCAATTTATCAAACGACTGAAGTCCTGACCTGCCTGCCCTTCGTAGCTCGGCTCTGCCGAGCGAAGTAGGGTCATGCCCTGCCAAAGTTGAGCGTTAAACGTTGCTATGCCGGGCGACCCGGCCCGGACATATACCGGGTTGGTAGTGAACCAACAACGGTGCATGCCGGGCTTCGCTGGCCGGTCAATCCGGTGGACGGTGGACAGTGGACGGTGACACCGTGCTTACTGCACGTTTACTGGGCACTGCATGCGATCCATCTCGGTCTCGGTGCAATCGCCTTACGCACCTGGTGGCGGGCATCCGGAGCACCAGTAGCCGGAGCAACGGATGACAGTCATAAAACTGCCCACGGCGCGACTTCGTCGCAACCGTCCACCGTGTCGCTCGGCGGCAACCGTCTACCGTCGACCGTGCGCGACGGACGATCCTCCCGTCTTCTGGTGGTCCTGCCTTGGTCGGACTTGACGGTCCTCGGGTTCGGCCTATTTTAACCCCATGACAAAGCTTACAGCCATAGTTCATCCAGGCGAAGCGGACGAAGGCGGATTTTGGGCCACCTGTCTCGAGGTCCCCGGTGCCAACGGACAAGGTGAGACGAAAGAGGAGTGTTTGGCCGATCTGAGTGCAGCGGTCCGCCTGTTGCTCGAGACTGAACGGGAGCAGCAACGCAAAGACGATCCTGCTGCTGAAGAAATCACTATAGCGGTATGAAGCGGCGTGAGCTGCTGGCCCATTTGCAGCAACAGGGATGCTTGCTGTTGCGTGAAGGAGGCAGCCATTCGATCTGGGTGAACCCCGGCACCGGCAGGAAAGAGGCCGTCCAAGGCATACTGAAGTTAAGCGATATCTAGCCCGTTCTATTTGTCGCAATCTCTCGATAACCGTGCCCAAAGGAACTTAATCCTTTGCGCAAGGATCTGCCCCCACCGCCCGTGTCGACCACTGCACACCATACACTGCCCTCCGGTTCACTCTCAACCGATAGCCACCGTCAACTGTCTACTGTTTACCGCTTGCCGCGCCATAGCTTTCTTGATGAGAAAGCGACGGCGGGTGCGCTGCGCGCCTACTTCCGGAGCGGCTGGGCCTTCCTGATCCTATGCCGGGCGACGGCCCGGACATATACCGGGTTGGTAGTGAACCAACAACGGTGCATGCCGGGCGACTTCAGCCGCCGCGCAGGCGGCGCGACTGACCCCGGGCTTGCAGCAGCAAGCAACAGGGTGCCCGGACATATACCGGGTTGGTAGTTCTGCCGCGGCGAAGGCCGCAGGACAGACTCCGGGCGGCGACCACGCCGCAACAGGGTAACCAACAACGGTGCACGCCTGGCTGAAACGGCCTGCGCTACCACCCGGTAACAGGGCACGATCAATCTGACCGTTGACATGATGTTCTTACATGATAGCTTGAAAGCATGGAAATTTCCACGCTCACAGAAAGAGGCCAGATCTCTGTGCCGGCCTCCCTCCGCAAATCCATGAAGTTGCAGCCGGGGCAGAGGCTGCGCTGGCAGCGCATTTCCGACCGGGAAATGCGGGTTTCGGTGGAAACCCCGCCGGTGCATGGCCCCTTGGGCGTGCTCGGTTACGCCCGGAAGTTGCGCGGCGGAGCCGCCCGTCGCACCGCCCGTTGGATGCAGGAGTTGCGGGCCGGAGAGAAATAACCGTGTGGGTTGTCGATACCTGCGTCGTGCTGGACGTCTTGGAGCACGACCCC
>JANMVS010000562.1:0-4806 GCA_031392885.1 Verrucomicrobiota bacterium | reverse complement strand
GTGAAATTTTTGGAGGGGCGGTCTCCGTACCGTCCGGGCTGGCGCACCGGCCGCCGCCCCCGGCCGGTGCGGAGACCCGGCCCTCCCACCAGTAAACCGTCGGAGTAAAACGGGCTTGAAAACACTACGGAGTAAGATGCGCCCCGCAGCAAAAGCTCGCCCAACGGCAGGATCGCGCCTTTGGCCCAGGTCCTTATCCCGATCGCCTCCGGACCATCCGTGGTCAAAAAACCTTCGCCCAGCTGGTCCCTTACTTAATTTGCACCAGCTCGACCTCGAAGATCAGGGCGGAGTTCGCCGGGATCTTGCCCGTGGCCCGCGCGCCGTAACCCAGGGTGGACGGGATGAAGAGTTTAAACTTGTCCCCGACCGACATCAATTGGAGCGCTTCCGTCCAACCTTGGATCACACCGGTGCATGCAAATTCGGCGGTAGCGCCGCGCTCGACGGAGCTGTCGAACACCGTGCCGTCAATCAAAGTGCCGTGGTAGCGCACGACGACCGTGTTGCTCGCCAGCACCTTTGGACCCGAACCCTGCTTCATTACTTCATATTGGAGACCGGAGGCCGTCACGGTCACGCCCGGACGGGTCTTGTTCTTCTCCAGAAAAGCGCCCGCGGCGGCGAGCTGCTTGCCCGCTGCCTCGGCGGTGGCGGCCGCCATGCGCTGCTGCAGCGCCGTGAAGGCCGCCTGGATGTCGGCCTCGGCGCAGCGGGTTTTCGCCATGGCCAGACCGTCCTCGATGCCGGCTTTGAGCGCCAGCTGATCGGGGGTGAACCCACCCTGCTGGGCAATGCCGCTGCCCATGTTGTAGCCGATGCCATAACTGACCCGTTGTTCGACCGTCTCCAACACCACCGGACTGCTCGGCGCGGACTTGCCGCCCACGGCGGTATCCTTGGCCGACTTGGCGCAGGCGGGCAAGAGCAGCGCCAGAACGGCCAGCCCGAGGCCGGCGATAATGCGTCGCAGTGGGCGATCGTGACGGGAGGGGGAAGTGGTCATGCGGAAGCAGCGATGAATAGGTTTATTCGCAGAGTGCAAGACTTGGATTACCCCTCGCTCACGACGGCTTCGTCGTCTCACTTGCCCGAGGGGCGTCCGGCGGCATGGACCGGCTGCTGGGACACCGCGTCGTGCAGGAAGGCCTCGAAGTCGGCCTTGAACTTCACCCGGGAAGGCTGATGGATGTAGTGCATGTGCCCGGCTTCATAGTAGGTGAAGTGCAGATTGGCGCGGGCCACGGGATCAAGGTTCATGAGGGCGACCGCATTTTCCGCGGCATAAAAAGGCGTGGCCAGATCATAGTACGCGCAGGTTACCCAGATTTTGAGATAGGGATTCCGCGTCATCGCCTTGCGGAGATCCTCGGCGGTATTCGGAAAACCGTTGGCGGCATCACCGAAATTCCAGGGGCTCACGTCCGCGAACATCTCATAGGGAATGTCGTTCTCGAACTTCAGCTCGCGGCGGACGTAGTCGTTGAAAGCCGCCGTCAATGGGCCCAGCACGGCCTCCGTGGCGGGATCGTATTCATAGTTGTCGGTGCCCGGCTCGTAGCGCTGGCCCGTGAACCGTGAGTCGAGGCGACCGACGACCTTGTTTTCGTCCCGGAGCAGCTGGTTGAAGAACAGCGCATCCGGCACCCGGAGCCGGCGCTGCAGGTAGTAGGCGGCGGGCAGGCCGGTGAAGCGGCTGAGTTCAGTGGCGATGCGGGCTTTCTCCGCAGCGGGCAGCGTATCGCCGCGTGCGAGCGCGAGCAGGTAGTCGCCACCGGCAAAGGCGCGGGCCAGGGCGGAAACCTCGGCGAGACTCTTTGCCTGCAGGTCGGAGGAGAGCTTCCGATGATACCAGGCGGTGGCGGTGTAGGCGGGCAGAAATCCGACATAGGGATCGTTGTTCTGCGGCGTGAACTCGAGGGTCTGGAAACTCAGCACGGAGGAGACGAGCACGATGCCATTGAGATAGAGCCCGTAGCGGCTTTGCAGGTAGTCGGAAAGCCCGGCGGCGCGGGTGGTGCCGTAGCTTTCACCCAAAACAATCTTGGGGGAAAGCCAGCGGGCATTGCGCGACGTGTAGAGACGGATGAAGTCACCGACACTGGCGATGTCCTCCTTGAGGCCGTGGTATTGCTCCGGTTTTTCCTTCGGCATCGTGCGGCTGTAGCCGGTGGAGATGGGGTCAAGGAAGACGAGGTCGGTGCGGTCGAGCCACGTGGATTCGTTGTCAACAAGTTGATAGGGCGGCGGGGGGGCCTCGCCGTCGTCGGTCAATGCCGCCCGGCGTGGCGCCATCGCGGCCATATGCAGCCAGACCGAAGCGGAGCCGGGGCCGCCGTTAAAGCAAAACGTGAGTGGCCGGGTGGCAGGATCAGCGACGTCGTCCAGCGTGTAGGCGACAAAAAATACCTTGGCCTTGGGCTTCAGGCCATCCGTGGGCTTCTTGTCGTCATCCTTGTCCTTTTTCTCATCGGTCGCAGGCGGGGTTGGCGCGCCCTTGATCAGCGGCTTCCCCTCCTCCTCCTTGAGCAGGAGGTAGCCGGCGGTGGCGTGATATTTCAGGACCTTGCCGTTGAGGCTGATCGTGTGGGCGGTGACGGAGAGGATGGGTTCGGCGTTGGTCTTCGCCTCAACTTTTCCGTCGGGTTTGGCGTCGCCCTTGGGCGGGGTGGCGAAATCGATGCGGACTTCGGTTTTGGCCTCGGGATTCTTTTCGCCACGAACAGTCACCCAGGTGGCGACGAGGAGGAGCAGGCCAAACAGCCTGGTCGGGGATATTTTAACCATGCCACATGCTGCGTGAGGCCGACGCGAGGGCGAGTTGAAAGATGGACGATTACTGAAAGTTGCCGCCGCCCGCGACAACTCCCGACCAATCCACTTCCTCAATGTCTCCAGCCGCCGTGATGCCCGTCATAATGCCCGCCGTGATATCCGTCATAATACCCGCCGTGGTGCCAGCTCAGGCCAATCCCGAGACCGAGCGCCAGCGGGGCCCAGCCATTCCAGACCGGCTCGTAGTAACGGGTATAACGGGGGGGGTAATAGATCGTCGCCGGCTGCTCATAATAGACAGTGGGCGGCTCAGGATAGACCACCTGGACATTTGGCGGCGGCGCGGACACCAACGTGTAGGTGGCACTGGAGAGCCGGGTCGACTGGGCGGCGGGGCTGGCCGCAGTCATGGTCGCCGCGGTGACCGTGGTCGTGTAGGCGAAGGCGCGCGTGGCGCCGCTGGGATACTGGTAGACGACGATCAGGCGGTCAGGCGACTGTTCCATGCGAATGATGGTCAGACCCTCCGCTTCGGCATCCTTCAGCAGCGAGGTGGGGGTAGGCAGTTTTTCCACATAGACCACGCCGTGGACGACGGTCGGAGCCGCCGGGGCGGTGACCGGAGCCGGGCTGGAGGTGGTCGGGTTGCTATCTTGCGCCAGGACCGAGGAGCCCGCGACAGTAGTGGCCAGAAGAACGGCCGAAAGGAAGGAAGGAGCTTTCATATTGGAATGGTTGGGTTGAGGGTCAGACCATACTTCCGGTTTTTAGTGCCGTCAAATGCCCAATAGTTCGGCTGGGGACGGTAACGGGAGTGGGAGGATGGTGAGTGCGAATGTGAAAAGCAACTTGCCCGGGTCGCGGCTACCGTCCGGGCTTGTCTCGCGCCCTGCGAGGCCTCGTTGTGTGGCGCGATGTCGTTACCGTCCACTGCGCCGCTGGCCCCGCTGCCGGGATCACCTGATCCCGACGCAGTGCTTGACGCTTTTCTGCAGGCGATGGCGGCGCGCGGGCTCACGCTTTATCCGGAACAGGAGGAGGCGATCCTTGAGCTTTTCGCCGGGCGCAACGTCATCCTCAACACCCCCACCGGCTCCGGGAAATCCCTCGTCGCCGCCGCCCTGCACTTCAAGGCCCTTTGCGCCGGGCAGCGCTCGGTCTACACCTGCCCGATCAAGGCATTGGTGAACGAGAAATTCCTCAGCCTGTGCCGCGACTTCGGCCCGGAACATGTCGGCATGATGACCGGTGACGCCTCCGTGAATCCGAAGGCCCTGGTGCTCTGCTGCACGGCGGAGATTCTGGCCAACATCGCGCTCACGCGTGGTGAGCACGCCGAAGTCCGCGCCGTGATCATGGATGAGTTTCACTATTACTCCGACGACGAGCGGGGGTATGCGTGGCAGGTCCCGCTGCTCACGCTGCCCCAATCACGGTTTCTGCTGATGTCGGCCACGCTGGGGGCGACGGATTTTTTCGAACATGAGCTGACGCGATTGACCGGCGCACCCAGCCTCACCGTGCGCAGCGATCGCCGTCCGGTGCCTCTCGCCTTCGAGTATTCCGAGACGCCCCTGGCCGAGCGCGTGACCCAGCTCCTGGCCAGCCAGCGCGCCCCGGTCTACCTCGTGCACTTCACCCAGCGGGCCGCCGCCGAAGCCGCGCAGGCTTTGATGAGCCTGCCGATCGGCACGAAGGAGGAGAAAGCCGTGCTCGCGACTGCGCTCGGGTTGGTGAAATTCAACAGCCCCTACGGCAAGGATATGAAACGCTGGCTGCGCCATGGCATCGGCGTGCACCACGCGGGACTGCTCCCCAAATACCGCATCCTCGTGGAGCAACTCGCGCAGAAGGGGCTGCTCAAGCTGATCTGCGGCACCGACACGCTGGGCGTCGGCGTCAACATTCCGATCCGTACCGTCCTTTTCACGAGGCTCGCGAAGTTCGACGGGACCAAGGTCGGCCTCCTGACGGTCCGCGAGTTCAAGCAGATCTCGGGGCGCGCGGGGCGTCGAGGCTTCGACGATCGCG
>JANMVS010000521.1:0-2874 GCA_031392885.1 Verrucomicrobiota bacterium | reverse complement strand
CTTTTTCATCGGTTTCCTCTCCTTCGATTGTTGCCGCTTTTGACGCCGCCGCGCAAGGCCGCGATGGCGTCGGCGTTTTGCTGCGTGATCCTGCTTTGCAAGGTCTCCTGCGCGATGGCAAAAATCATCTCCGTCTCCTCGGCCTCGCCGTCGGGCGGCGCGTTCCTGTGCTTCCTGCGCCGCGCGCGTGGGACCAGTGAGCACGCGATTCCCGCCGTGATACACGGCCCGGAGGTCGATGCCCGCGTCGCTCAGTACGAATTCGCGCACCTGATTCGAATGCGCCATGCCGCGCGATTTCAGCACGTAGATCATGCGATTGCGCTCGCCGTTGAATTCCAACATTGCGCAAGCAGCAGTCACGTATCCATGAGCGAGGACACGCCGAGCTGGCTGTCCTCCGGCGCGCTCGCGGCGGCGGCGCGCGGTTTCCGCAAACTTCGCGGAGATGCTGCTTTTGCCGGTGCCCGCCGACCCGGTGACGAGCACGCTGCCGCCGCGTGCAGATCTGCTCGGCCACATATTCCTCCAGCCCGTAGCGCTCGTCGCAGCGAGCGCGTGTTGTTTCGGGACGGCGGTTGAAACAAGCGCCGTTCAGAAAAAAAGCGAACGACTCCGCCGGGAACGCCGAATTATTAGTATGCCTCAACCAAAGCTTACGCTGCGCGCGCGGCCCATTCCCCACTCGCGCCGTTCTCGCTCGACCGCCGTGAGCCGACGCCAGACGACGTCCAGATCGACATGAGCGTGCCTTGGGGTCGCGGCTCCAAGCGGTGCTCAACAAGACGATGCCTTCAGCGGTGCGTGCGAGGAAGCCCGGCAGCGACCGGTAGAGCCGCTGATTCTTTCCCCCGGTTGCCGAGTGCGGAAAATGACTGGTCTTTCTCGCGCCGACGAAGCGCCCGGCGCTCGGGCAATCGGCTGGAGTGATCCCCATTCCGTGGTAGTCATCCGACAGCAGCCCAGCATTTCCTCCGCCTGCACATCAACTCCCCGCGCACGCCGACACGGTTCAATCTATTAATCCGGCAACGTGATAGCTCCGGTCCTTCCGTGGGAAAGTCCTTTATTGGATGGGTGCTATCACATTGCCGGATTAATAAAAAGTTGCTCTGCGACGCTACTCGGACGAGTTCGAAGAGTCGGAATATCCGCACACCCCCAAACTCCATGTTCATCCGCACTCTTCTGCTCAGCCTTGCGCTTGCCTCTTCCGCCAGCGCTCTCACCATCTCCATCAACGAAGTGATGGCCGACAACCGCTCGGCGGTTGCCAATGGCGCAAGCTTTCCCGATTACGTGGAGCTGAAAAACACGACCGCTGCCCCGATTAGCCTCACTGGCTGGAGTCTGACCGATGACCCGTTGACGCCAGCGAAGTATTCGTTTGCGGCGGGCACAAGCATCCCCGCAGGAGGCTATCTTGTTGTCTGGTGCGATTCCGATCTGCTCGCGCCGGGGCTGCACTCGGGCTTCAAGCTCGATGGCAACGGCGGCACCGTCGCGCTCTATCAGGGGAGCACGCAATCCGATAGCGTGAGCTATGGCGTGCAAGCGGTAGATTTTCCCATCGGGCGTGTGGTCGACGGCACTGGCAGCTTCACCCTGGTCGCGCCCAGCGCAGGCGCGGCTAACATCGCTAGGACGGTCGGCACCGTGACCAATCTCAAACTCAACGAATGGCTCGCTAGTTCGGTGGGCAACGGCGACTGGTTCGAGATTTACAATACCGACGCTAACCCGGTCCTGCTCTCCAATCTTTACCTCGGCACCAGCGGCACCTCGCGCACGAACACGGCGCTTCCAGCGCTCTCCTACATCGAGGGCAAGGGCTACGCGAAGTTTCAAGCCGACCTGAGCACAGCAGGTAAGAACCATTGCAACTTTACGCTCACCAGCTTGGGCGAGTCGCTCTACCTGACCAACAGCGACGGCACGACGGACATCAACACGGTGACCTTTGGCCCGCAGATAAAAGGCGTGTCCGAGGGGCGCTTTCCCGACGGTGCCGGGACAATCGCGACCGGTCCCTGGACGAGCTTTCCGTTTTCGCAATCGCCGGGGGAAACCAACTATCTGCCCTCCAATATCGTCATCAATGAGGCGCTCACCAATTCGACTGTGCCCTTCGAGGACGCCATCGAGCTGTATAATCCGACGGCGTCGGCGGTGAATATCGGCGGCTGGTGGCTGAGCGATGAGTCACGCGTTTTGAGGAAGTTCCAGATCCCCGCGGGGACGGCGATCCCGGCGGGCGGCTACGTGGTGTTTTACGAGTATCAGTTTAACCCGACGCCCGGCGTCGGGACCAGCTTCTCGCTCTCCTCCACCGGCGACAGCATCCTTCTTTCGGAGGTCAATGGAGCGGCTAATCTCAATAGCTACCGGTCGATTGTGACGTTTGGCGCGGCGGGAGACGACGTGTCGTTCGGCCGAGTGACCGTCGGTGGCGGTGCCCTGCCCGAGTTCTGGCCGATGATCGCGCGCACGTTTGGGAGAGATAATCCTGTGGATGTCGCGCAGTTTCGTACCGGCACCGGGCTCGCAAACTCTCCGCCGCGCACCGCGCCAATCATTGTGAACGAGCTGATGTATCACCCGCCGGACTTGCCCGGCCCGTTGGACAATGCGCGCGACGAGTTCATCGAGCTGCACAACATTACCACCAGCGCGGTCGATGTGAGCGGATGGAAACTCAAGGGCGCCGCCGCTTATCTCTTTCCCGCCGGCACCGCGATCCGGCCCGGCGATTACGTGCTCGTCGTCGGCTTCGATCCGGCAGCGGACCCCGCCTCGCTCTCGACCTTCCGCACCACCTACAGCCTCACAACGGCCACGCGCATCTACGGCCCCTTCACGCCGAAACTGTCCAAC
>JANMVS010000499.1:0-1682 GCA_031392885.1 Verrucomicrobiota bacterium | reverse complement strand
CACCGGCGCCATGCTCGGGGTGCTCCCGGCCACCGATCTCACCCTGCATGCGGGCCAGATCGGCAACGGTCTCGGAGGCATCATCTTGTCCATGGGCCTGGGGTTTCGCATGCAGCAGTTGCGAACGGAAGTCGCCGACCGGCAGCTCGCGGAAGCCCAACTACAGAGCACTCACGATCGGGAAAAACGCGAACTGGTCGAGGAGCACAGCCGGGGATTGGAAACCAAGGTGCAAGAACGCACCAGAGAGCTGACCATCGCCCAGGAAAAATCCGACACGCTGCTGGCCAACATCCTGCCCCGGGCCATCATCGATGAGCTGAAGACGAACGGCGGGACCGAGCCGCGCCGGCACGAGGACGCCTCCATCCTGTTCACGGATTTTTCCGGCTTCACGCAGGCCGTGGCGACCATGCCTCCGAAACGCCTCGTGCAGGAGCTCGACGAGATTTTCCGCGGCTTCGACGACATCGTCGCCGCGCACGGGCTCGAAAAGATCAAGACCATCGGGGATGCCTACATGACGGCGGCGGGGCTGCCCGTCGCCGCGGCCGATCATGCGCTCCGCTGCGTGCGCGCCGGGCTGGCGCTGGTCGGGTTTATCGAGATGCGCAACCGGACCGCCGCGATGAAATGGGGCCTGCGGGTGGGCATCCATTCGGGGGCGGTGGTGGCGGGCGTCGTCGGCAAGCACAAGTATGCCTACGATGTGTGGGGCGATACGGTGAACATAGCCAGCCGGTTGGAAAGCGCCTCCGAGGTGAACCGGGTGAACATCTCGGCCTACACCTACGAGCTGGTGCGGGAACACTTCGCCTGCGAATACCGCGGCAAGCTCGCCGCGAAGGGCAAGGGCGATATCGACATGTATTTCGTGATTGGTGAAGTCGGCGGAAATGCAGGGGCCGCCATCGCCTAGCTGGGACGCAAAGTAACAAGGGCCGGATAGTAAGGATCAAGGGGTTGGCTGTATTCGTCTCTTGTCACTTGTTACCGGCTACTTGTTACTTGCTCAGTCATGTCTGAGCCCGAGCCCAAGAAATTTTCCCGCGCGGTGGAGAACCTCATCGCCGGTCTGCGCGATTTGCCCGAGGACCGGAGCCGCTCGAAAAAGCGCCGGCCGACCGAGTTGACCACCGTCATCGACGAACTGCTGGTCAAATACCGCATCAGCCATGACTCGGTGGAGCACAGCATCCGGGAAAAATGGGCCGAGCTCGTCGGCGTCGCCAATGCCACCTACTCCCACCCGCTCACGGTGGAGAAAAAGCTGCTCGTCGTGCTCGTCTCGCACAGCGTCGTCCGCAACGAACTCTTCCTGCACCGCGACTCCATTCTGGCCAAGCTCCGGAAACTCCCCGGCTGCGCCGAGATCAAGGGGCTCGCGCTGAAGACCGGCTGACCGCCGGGGCCAAAGTTGACATCTTGAGGCACTCTACGCAGCCTATGGTCATGCCAACCATCTCCCTCCAGGTCTCCAATGCGGAAGCCCGCGATCTCGCCCGCCGTGCGCGCGCCGCCCGGAAGACCAAGAGCGCCTATGTCCATAGCCTCATCTCCGGACGCCTAGAGACAACTGATGACTGGCTTCAGGCGATGGAATCGGGGCGCCTAGATCCGCTGATTCCACGTCGGCGTCGCCGTCGTGCTACTGCTTGATACGAGCTTCATCTCCGCCTTGG
>JANMVS010000423.1:0-2279 GCA_031392885.1 Verrucomicrobiota bacterium | reverse complement strand
AGCTCATTTTCCAATCCATCGAAAACCTGCACATGGCGCTGCCGCAACACACGGGCGACTGGTATTTCACCGGCAAGTATCCGACCCCCGGCGGCTACCGCGTGGTGAACCAGGCCTTCGTGAATTATTACGAAAAACACGAGGGCCGGAGTTACTGATATGCCACCACGAAATACACCAAACACACGAAAGACTGAATTCTGTTTCGTGTATTTAATGTGTTTCGTGGTGACCTGAATCCATGTCTTTATCCTACGAATCCTCCGGTGTCCGCTACGACCAGCTTGATGCGTTCAAGCGCGCCTGCCAGCAGGCCGCGCGCACGACCGCCGGTGAGCTCACCGTCCACGGGTACGCCGAGCCGGCGACCACCCGCGGCGAGAGCGCCTACCTGATCGAGGGCGACGACCATTTTCTCGCCCACGTCGAGGAGGGCCTCGGCACGAAGAATCTCGTGGCGGATGCGGTCTATGCGCAGACCGGCCGGTGTTTTTACGACGCGATCGCCATCGATACCGTCGCCACCATCGTCAACGACCTCGTGACCTGCGGAGCGCGGCCCATCTCGGTCGCGATGCACGCCGCGGTCGGCGACTCCGGCTGGTTCTCCGATGCCAAGCGCATGGCGTTGCTCGTGGCCGGCTGGGCCGAGGGCTGCCGGCGCGCCGGCGCGGTCTGGGGCGGCGGGGAAACCCCGACGCTCATGGGGATCGTCAACCCGGAGACCATCGTGTTGGCGGGTTCGGCCATCGGGAAAATCGCGCCCAAGTCGCAGCGGATCACCGGCGACGTGGTGGACGGCGATGTCATCATTTTCCTCGCCTCGACGGGCGTGCAGACCAACGGCCTCAGCCTCTGCCGGCACATTGCGGATAAGCTCCCGCAAAGTTACGCGACACCGATCGGCCACGGCGACGACCGCACCTTTGGCGAGGCGCTGCTCGCCGCGTCGGCCATTTACGTGGATTTCGTGGTGAAGTGCCAGCAGGCCGGCGTGAAGCTGAACTACGTGGCGCATGTCACGGGTCACGGCTGGCGCAAGCTGATGCGGCTCGACGAGCCGTTCGTCTACGAAATCACCACGCCGCGGGAGATACCGGCGCTGTTCAAATTTTTGATGGCCGCCGGCCCGATCGAGCTGCGCGAGGCCTATGCGACCTTCAACATGGGCGTCGGTTTTGCCGCCTATGTTTCGCCGGACGCCGTGGAGGCGACGCTGGCCGCCGCGCAGGCCGCCGGCCATGAGGCCTGGGTCGCGGGCCGGGTGAGGAGAGAGGGCGGCCGCAAGGCCGTCACGATCCCCTCGCTGGGGTTGGCGTATGAGGCTGACACGTTGCGGGTGCGATAGGCCGGAGCGTTTCTTCGGGGTTCCCGCGGATGACGCGGGTCATCGGGCAGGGGCGATTGCCGCGCTGAAGTGCCTGGCGAATGCTGGTCCTCCATGTGGCGGCCTGCCCTCCGTAGTCTTGTACGAAGGACGGGTCTCTCCTGCAGGTTCGGGGAACGATCGCCAACCCCACAGGCCCCAGGCCCCGGGGTCCTGTGGCTACGCGGCAGCGCTCCCACCGCTCGGATTCTTGGTCTGTTTCTTAATAGTTGAATGACCCCGGTCGATGCATTCCATCGAACCAGATGGTTCAGCTATAGGTAGGCCGGGGTTTATCCTCGCCACATCCCGGATGAGTCGGGCGCTCCTCCTTCGCCAAGGCTTCCACCGTCGCTCTGCGGGCTATGGCGGACAAGTCGGAGGACATGAAAGCCCGACCTGCTACAACGGCATGCTCCCTACGGCTCCCATTATTGACCTGTCCCTAAGCCGGTCTCCCATAAGCTGCGCTCCCAGATTATTGACCTGTCCCTTAGCAAAAAGCTGAAGTTCAATTTCCCGCGAATGACACGGTGAGGCGCGGATCAAAGCGTTGAGATAGAACTCGAAGCCGTATTATTGACCTGTCCCTAAGCCGCACACGTTGCAGGTGCGATAGGCCGAATCCATGCCGTTGCCCGCGGAAAACGCGAACTGACGCGAATGAAAGAGCGCGGAAAATTCTCGAATAGTACGGCCAATGAACGGGATGAGCAGCTACCCGGGATAAATCCCGCGATCCTTTGCTAAATTTCGCGTTCATTCGTGTATTTCGCGGGCAGTCTTCTGCATCGATCCGTAAGTCGGAACAATTCATTCGGAAACCACAGACGAACACCGATTGTCACAGATACAGAATGAAAACCACCCGACCAACGAAGCTACGCTTGGTCACTGTTTGGTGAGTAGTCTC
>JANMVS010000406.1:0-5287 GCA_031392885.1 Verrucomicrobiota bacterium | reverse complement strand
ATGAAATATCCGGGCTAAGGTTTCGCCGGCGTAAACAGCAGCACCGGACCATCGCAGCGGGAGACAGCAATGACCGGACGCTTGCGGCCGGGCAAATTGAGCGCGACCGCGGAACGGGCGTCACCGGTGACACTCAGGCCGGACTGAGCCGGGGAGAGTGCCGTGAAACCACCCCGGCCGTCTCCCTTCAGCAACACGCTCAGACCACCGTCAAAGCGGCCGGTGTTGGCCTCCGGACCGAAGTTGTTGCCGGCGCAAAAGAGATCAAGCTGGCCGTCCCCGTCAAAATCGCGGGCCAGGATGGCATTGATCGGGGCGATTTGTGCGAGACGCGGCAGCGGTTGAAACTGGAAGGTGCCGTCCGGCTGCTGGAAAAACACCCCGCTGGCCAGTTCCGTGGCGGCCAGCTGGCGCACTGCGGCGAGATGCTCGGCGCCAAAAATATCCGCCACGGTCGCGTGCGCATAGGCCTGATAGGTGGGGAATTTCTTCGGCAACCACGGAAAAGCGTAGGCCAGCTTGCTGCGGCCGCGCACCGGATACAGTTTGCCCCCCTCGGATTGCGCCTCGATGAGCTGCTCCTTGCCGCGGCCGTCAAAATCCCCGGCGAAGAGCACCGTCGGCTCGGCGGCGCTGGCGTGATACTTGGTGTTGAGGCCGACGTTGCCGGCGATGAGGTCGGGCCGGCCATCGCCATTGACGTCAGCCACCGTCAGCGCGCTCCACCAGCCGGTGACCTCCGCGAGCCCCGCGCGCGCCGTGAGGTTCTCGAAGCCATGACCCGTGTTGTGCCAGTAGGAAATCGGACCCCACTCGATCGCGAGGAGCAGATCAGGACGCTTGTCGCCATCCACGTCGGCCCAGACGGCGGCCGTGACCATGCCGATTGCGCGCAGGCCGGGGGCGAGTTCGTCGGTCACATCGACCAGTTTTCCCCCGACGTTGTGGTAAAGGAAGCTGCGCGGCGTCGCGGGATATTTCCCCGGGACGACCCGGCCACCGACAAAGAGATCAGCGCGGCCGTCGCCATCAAAATCAGCGGCCGCCGTAGCCGCGGTGCTCTCCCCATCGGCCGGCAGCGTGCCCGCCGGTGCGAGCGCGAAGCGGCCGTGGCCGTCGTTCAGGTAGAGCCGGTCGTTGAGTAATACATCGCCCGGGAGTTTCCGCACCCCGCCGGCCGCGATGAACAGGTCGGGATGACCATCACCATTCACGTCGAGAAACACGGCACCGACATCGTCGGCTTCGGCGGCCTCGGCCCACGGTTGATCGGGCGCGGCTTGAAAGCGACCGTCGGACTGGCCGAGGAAGAGTTCACCGGCCTGTCCGGCCGCACCGGAAACGAAAAGATCGGCGAAGCCATCGCCGTTTACATCGGCCGTCGCCAGCACCGGCCCCAGGCCGTTCAGCCGACGCGGCAGGAGGCGCTGGCGCGCGAACTCATCGTAGGGTTTCAACTGGCTGGTGTGCTTGAGCCCGAGCCGGGCGGCAGATTCGGCAAAGAGAGCGTCCGGTCGCGCGGGAGTCTGGAAGATGGCCGGCGCCGGTTTCGTCTCAGCGGCCAGCGGCGGCTCGATTATCGTGAGCAACTGGTCAGCCGGGATATTTTCGAGCACCTGCACCTGGCCGCGCGGCCAGCGGATCGTGAGCTGCTTGATGGTGGTGTCGTCGCCGAGTCCGAAGTGGACGAGTGGTGGTTCGCTGGCGACGATGCCGCGCTCGGTGTAAAGCTGCCGCATTTGCGTGCCGGCCGCGGTCTGGATGCGCAGTTCCGCCCCGATCCCGTCGAGATTGGGCGCGCGGCCGGCGAGTTTGATCACGGCCCGGTGCCCGCTGATGGTGTTGTTGCGGACGACCGTGGGCGGTTCGTTGTAATTGGCGAAAACCAGGTCCAGGTCGCCGTCGCCATCGAGATCCGCCAGAGCGCAGCCGAAGCTGACCCCGTCGTGGTCGAGGCCCCACTCAGCGGAAACGTTGGCAAATTTCAGGTCGCCGAGATTGCGGTAGGCGAGCGTGGTTTCGTGCCGCGGTTGGGCGCTTTTCCACACGCCCGCCCGCGCGGCCAGGTTCGGCGCGACGTTCTGTTTATCGACCAGATCAGCGTCGATGAAGTTGCGGATCATCCCGGCGGTCACGAAAACATCGAGCCGGCCATCGTTGTCCAGGTCGCCAAGCCGGGCCGACCAGGTCCAACCGGTCGCCGCCATCCCGGTGAGATGCGCCACTTCGGCGAAGCGATCGGTGCCGGTGTTAAGGTAGACGGCGTTCCACATGTATTGCGGGATGAGTTCGGTCACCCGCTCGCTCTCCCAGAGGCCGCGGCCGATCTCCTCCATGCCGGTCATGAATTCCGCGTGGTTGCGATCACGCATGTCGGTGATGAAAAAATCAATGAGGCCGTCGTTGTTGAGGTCACCCGCATCGGCGCCCATCGAGAAATACGTCACGTGCGGGAGGCGCTCGTCGACCACATCGGTAAAGGTGCCGTTGCCATTGTTGAGATAGAGCCGGTCGGGCGTCTCAAAATCATTGGCGACGTAGAGGTCCGGCCAGCCGTCGTGATTTATGTCGAGCCAGAGCGCCGTGTGGCCCTGCGTGAGACCCCAGATGCCTGCCGGCTTGGAGACATCGGTGAAGGTGCCATTGCCGTTGTTGTGGAGCAGGTAATCCCGGCGACCCTGCGGGCTCTTCGCGAAATCCAGGATGTTGGTGACGAGGTAGCAGTCGATAAAGCCGTCGCGATCATAGTCGGCAAAGACGGCGTGCACGGACGCATCCGTGATATCGAGGCCGTAAGCCTTGGCGCTCTCGGTGAAAGTGCCGTCGTGGTTGTTGATGAAAAGCAGATTCGGGGCGTCGTAACGGCAGACGTAGAGGTCGGGCCAGCCATCCTGGTTGATGTCCACCGCCGTGGCGCCGGTCTTGCTGGAGCCCGGCTCGTCCGCGGTCACGCCGGCGGCCGCGGCGATGTCGATGAACTTAAAGGGCGCCACCTGCCGGTAGAGCGCACAGGGGCCGTTCTTAGAGACGGCGAAAATATCCGGCCGACCGTCGCGATCGAAATCGGCGACGGCGACGCCGGTCTCGACCGCGCCGAGGGTGAGTTCGCGAAAGCGGGCGCCCCACATGCGGGGGTCGTTGAAGACATTGGGCACGGTCACACCGGTCTCGGCGGGCGGAAGGATGGAAAACGGCTTGGCGTCCGCCGTGACGGGCAGGCGCTCCGGCAAGCGGGTGGCGGTGTATTCCGCCGCCACCGCGAAAGTAGCCAGGCCGCAGAGCGCGGCGGTGGATAGCGTGGATTTCAACATGGGATCAGATGGGGGGAAACCGACGGAAGTGTCTGACGAAACGGGCGGGCGGAATCAAGCGCTTCCCCCGCCAACAATGCGCGCCACCCTGCGCCAGGGGAGAGCTCAGCGTTTGCCGCCGGGCGCGACGGGGAGGAGGGCGTGGTCGTAGACCCAATTGGCGACCTGCAGCCCCGCCGCCTTGCCGGCGACATCGTCGACCTGGACGTGAATGCCGCCGAACAGACGGCTTTCGCCGATTTCGTCGCGACAAGCGGACAGCTTTTTGAAGGTCCGCACGGCCCCCGGCAGCCCCTCGGAGGTCACGGTGAACTCGATCTCGTCGGTGCCGAAGAAGCGCTCGAGGATCCGGGCGGCCGCGCCGGAGAAGGTGCTGTGACCCGAAGCATAGGAGGGAAACGCCGGCGTGCCCATCAGGGGAATGAAATCAGGCTTGGGCGTCATGTACTGGTTCAGCTGGGGGTCGAGCTCGCGGATACCGGTCTCGGGCCGCCACGTGCGATAAAAGTACTTGGTGTCCCAGCAGGAAATCGCCGCATCGGCCGTGGCCAGGTTGAGGAGAGCAAAGAGCCGGGCGGTTTCCGGCGTGGAGAGTTTGTTCCGCCGGGCGAGTTCCTGCGCGATGACATTCCAGTGGCCCGGCGGAGTGGCGGTACCGAGATCGTCCGCCCAGAAGACCGGGCTGAGCGTCTGGTATTCGGTGCGCTCGGCGCCATCGCGCGCCCCGACCTTGCTGATGTAGAGCAGTTCCTCGGCCTGCTGTTTGGAATCAAGGGCCGGCGGCGGCGGGGCGCGGAACTGCGACGGAGAGGTCATCACGAAGGGTGTGACCTTGCCCCAATGCGGGAGCACGGGCGGGCGAAACCCCGGAGGTGTCTCGCGCCACTTGCCCGGCTCGGTGCTCGCGTACTGGCCGGGGATGGGTTTGTCGAAACCGCTCTTGGCCCGTGCGGCGAGGATGACTTCAGCCACGTGCTTGCCCCAGGCGAGGCCGCTGGTCTTGGCCGGGCCGTCGGGAATGCCGGCGAGGGCCTGTTCGTAGGCGACTTGAAAATTATGCGGGTTGGCGGCCTGACCCCACAAGGTGTTGAGCACCGTCAAACTCGCACTGGCGATGGCCGCGTCCAGGTCGGCCCCGGCCGGCGCCGGTTCCTGCACGAGCCAGCCGCGGTGCGTGCCGGTGATGCCATTGACCGCGTCAAAGATCGCGGCGTGGTGGGTGGCATAGAAGGCCGAGGCGATGGGCGGCGGATTGCGCGCCAGGCGGGTGGCGTTGAGCGCCTGTTCGTTCCAAAACAGGACGGCGTTGTCGCCGAAGGCGAACGGGCTGGTGAGGGCAATGGCGGCGAGCGCCATCACGAGGATGCGTGGTAGTTTCATGCGGGTTGGGAAGCGTTGCGGGGTTGGTTCGCCAGCGTGACAGCGAATGAAAACGGGCGGAAGCTGGGTGGTGGCGTGGCGGCTGAAAATACCGCAGGGACGAACTGCCGTCCGGCTGGGGCGAATGGCCGGGCCGACATGCCCTGAGGCCTAATTTCATGGAGCCACGGCGACCTCGTCGTGGTTCGCTCGTAAACCGCAGCGGGGTCGCTGCGGCTCCAGTAAGCAGTTTGTCGTCAGCGATCATTCTGAGTGTGATATGTTCGGGTTAGGCAGGGCGAGTCGTCCCCGACGAGCCGGGGCTTTCGACTGACGCTCACGCTCGATCCGTTCACTGAACAATCCGCCACCTGCACGCCGAAGGCCGTTGAGGGCAACGGCCCCCGCCAAGATTTATGATATCTCGGGATGTTAATAAAAAACAGAGCCCCGGCAGTGCTATCACTCGCCGAGGCTTTGCCCCTAACTAAACTGGGCACAAGGTAGGACCATCATGGCCCCAGCGTAAATACCGCTGGGACCAACGGCCGGCCAGGAAGGACGAATTGGCGGCAATCGCCGGTCTGGTGCGCCACGGCGGAGCGGGCCGCTCCGCC
>JANMVS010000389.1:0-4713 GCA_031392885.1 Verrucomicrobiota bacterium | reverse complement strand
GTTCCCCCCGTCTTTTTGGTTTAGACCTCTTAAGTGCCGCCGGCCTGCCGGTAAAAATTGATCATGTCGCCGCGCGGCGACCACAGCGGAAAGTTGTCATAGCCGTCCGTCAAGGTAGTCACGGCCTTCGTTTCCAGATTCTTGATGCGGAGTCCGTCGCCCTGCGGTCCGAACGTGCGGTAGACAAAGCGCTTCACGTCGGGTGCCATGGACGGGAACCCATTGTTGTTCGGCCCTGTCGTCACTTCGCGGAAACCGGTGCCGTCGGGATGGATCAACGCGACCTGCGCGCCGCCCTCGACGCGATCCTCGTGCTTCAAAAATTTTCCGTGGAAGCCGTTGAAGAACGCATTAAAATCGCCGATACTGAACATGATCGTCGCGCCGTCCGGCGACCATTGGGGCCCCAGGACGTTGCGTTTGGGGTCCTGGAAGATCACCTCGGATTTGTCGCTTCCGGTGGCGGCGATGGCGAGGCCCGAGCCCAAATACCCCTCGTGCTTCCCGCCGAGCGTGACGAAACGATCTCCGGCCGGACTGAACGACGGCAACGCACCCGTCTGTGTGAGTTCATAGCCGGGAAGCCGGCTGAACATCTTGTGCCAGGTGGGCCGCGGAACATTCAGTCGGCGGTCAAACACCACCCGCGCTCCATCGGGCGACCACGCAGCGGCCAGAATGGCGCCTTTCGGTCCGGCCTTGCCATTGGCATAGTAGATGCCGGGACCGGGGCCTTCCTTGTCCTTTCGGATGTAGCCGATCGTGTCGCCGACAAAGGAGGGGTTGAACTTCACACCTGGGCCGGCGGGCACTTCGGGGGTTTTTCCGGTCGCTACCTCGATCATCACGAGCCGCGTGTCATTTCCCGGTTCGGGACTGGGCCGCCGGTTCGCCAGCGTTTGCTCTGCCGTCATCGCGTAGGCTAGCACGCTGCGGCTGTCCGCCGCCCACTTCGGGCTTCCGGTAAAATTCCCGTGCGCAGTGATCCGCTTCAATCCCGTGCCATCGGGGTGGATCACGAAAAGGTCGCAGACCTCCAATCGTTCCCAGCGACCATCCGAGAACGGCATCGAGCTTTCCCGGTCGGACGAAAAGACGATCCATTGTCCGTCGGGTGACCACGCCGGGCGAAAGTCACCACCGTCGCCCGTGGTCAGGGCGCGGGTGCGGCGCGCCGCGAGGTCCATGATCCAGAGATGAGCCATCCCGCCGTTCCGGGAACTGACGAAGACCACCTGTCGCCCGTCCGGTGAGAACGCCGCCTGATCGTCATAAGCGGGATCGTCGGTCAGCCGCTCCAGCCCCGTGCCGTCGGGCTTCACGCGATAGAGATCGGCCGAGCCTTCCCGTTCGGAAGTGAACACGATCGTTGCGCCATCCAGCGACCACACGGCGTCGTAATCCAAACCTGGTTTGTCAAACAAGGGGTGCTCATCGCTGCCATCGGCCGCCGCGATGGAAAGGCTGAGTTGACCAGCGTTGGGAAAGACCCGGGTGAAGGAGATTTTATGCGGCTCGGCGGCAGCGGTTAGCGCATAACAGGCAAGGAGTAGCGTGAGGGGTAGGCGCATAGCGAAACCTTGGGTGCAAAGAGCAACGCTGTCGAGACGCGAGCAATACTAACCAGCTGGGGAATCAATAGGGACAGGTCAAAAATTCGTACTCCGGGCATCGGCGTAAGCTGCTTGGTATTCGGATGGCGCGATCTTCACCGCGCTGCGGCGTGCACCAAGGTGCAGCCCTACGATTTATTAATAATTCGCAAGTCATTATAGCGCTGCGCCTTGATTGCGTTGTCTTGACCGTTTGCGGTAAATATAAGGCTTATTCGCCGCATGATTCCGTAATTACCTTCCCATTCGCTATATCTATCAACGTCATGAATGGCCTCATTTCACTTGGGATGATGCCAAATTGATGCCGTCGCTCCTAGCGGTCCGGCACCGCCAAGGGCGCCTTCTCGGCCGGATGGAAGGGCTTGGGTTTCGTTTCCGCTCCGAGGCCGTTTTGGAAAATCTCACCGCCGAGGTCATCAAATCCAGTGCCATCGAAGGCACGCTCTTCGACCCTGCATCGGTTCGCTCTTCCCTCGCCCGTCGCATGGGCATCCAACCCTCCGACAACGCCACCTCAGATCGCCACGTCGAGGGCGCCGTCGACATGATGCTCAATGCCACGCAGCAATACTCCGAGCCATTGACCGTCGAGCGCCTGCTCGGCTGGCAATCCACTCTTTTTCCGGGCGGGCGAAGCGGCATGAAGTCCGTTCTGGTCGGCCAATGGCGCACGCCGGAGATGGATCCGATGCAGGTCGTCTCCGGACCGATCGGGCGCGAGAAAATCCGCCGGAAGAACATACATTTCGAGGCTCCGACCGCGGATCGACTGCCGGCGGAGGTGGCCAGCTTTCTTCAATGGTTCGAAGGCCCCGACCAGACCGATCCCGTGCTTCGCGCCGGCCTCGCCCGCCTTTGGTTCGCGACGATCCACCCATTCGAAGACGGCAACGGCCGCGTCAGCCGCGCCATCGCCGACCTGGCCCTCGCGCGGGTGGACGGCTCGGCCATGCGCTTCTACAGCATGTCGACCCAGATCGAGTCTGAGAAAAAACACTACTACCAGGCCTTGGAGAAGACCCAGAAGGGAACGTTGGACTTCACCGGCTGGCTCTCATGGTTCCTCGGCTGCCTCGGCCGCGCCTTGCAGGGGGCAGAAACCTCGCTCGCTAGAATCATCCAGAAATCGGCCACCTGGGAGTGGATCAACCACACGCTGACGATCAACGACCGCCAGCGCCTCGTCATCAACGCGCTGTTGGACGGTGCCGACCGCGAACTCTCCACGTCACGCTACGCCAAACTTGCGTCGTGCTCGCTCGATACCGCCCTGCGCGACATCAAACTCCTGCTCGATGCCGGCGTTCTGGCGCCCGGCCCAAGAGGCGGCCGCAGCACAAAATACGAACTTCAGTCTCCACCTTCCCACAAGACAGCATGAACCCGGTCCTCCGCGTGCGCAGTTATACGCGGACGATCAACCGCGTGTGCAGCTATACGCGGCCCGTCGATAAACCATGGCGTCTGTGCGCCCCCCAGCGACAACTAACACTCCCTGCCGGAAGTGATTTTGTCGTTGCGCGGTGCGCCGTAATCCGACGGGGTCAGGCCGCTAGATGCTACTTCTTTACTTGGCTCAAGTACGCCCTTACGGAACTCGCTTGGCCCATGTGCAAAGTCGACGTGATCCACGTGTAACCGGCACCCTCCTGCCGTAGCCGCTTAGCGGCGGTGATTTTCCAAGAGGCACTGCCGATCGACCAAGAGACATCTTTCGATGCTTTGCCCGCCTGCCTCAATTCACTTTCCAACACCTCGCTCTAGTGTGCTTCCTTCAACTCCTTAAACTCCCCCGCCTCCATCCTCGGACTGAGGGCGCGTTGCACATGATCCTTGGCCACCTGACGTCGCCAGGGCAAATTTTGGGGTCTGGCTGTACATTTAGCCCTAGTTTATCGAACCACCGTAAAAGGTGAAATGTAAAGCCAGACCCTTTTATCCACCTTGAAAGTGTCACCCATCACTCCGGATCAAGTGTTACCTATCACTCCGGATCGTACCCTCCTCCCGCGGTCCCGCCGCGGGACGATTCAGGGCCCGGGTCAGCCCAAGGGTGCCCGGGTCAGCAGGCTGACGTCCCTGGCGATGTCCCTTTCCTTCAAATCAAAATTGCCCAACGCGGGGTGCGAGAGCACTGAGGCGACCAAGGGGCTCGCCTTGAAAGCCTGCAAGGCCGCATCGTCTTGGAACAAGTAGACCGCGCCGGCTTCCTTCTTGGCCGCATCGATCAGCCAGATCTTCCAAAGGCATCCGGGGACACTCGCGAAGGCCGGGGCGAGCTGGGCAGCCATCTGCTCAAATTCCGCGCGAGGCACGCTGTAGGAGAAGTTCGTGACGAGGATTTTTTGTGACATGGTGGGTATGGGTTCTGGGGGTTGGCTAAGCTGGGCCGAAACTAAAGCGATCCGAAAGAGAGCGATCCGAACGGGCCAGGGCGAGTATATTGTGATCGTTGCTCAGGCCCGAGAAGGAATCAGCCAACACCTCAGATGCCATCATCGGGTCAAATCAGGGCAACCTCAACGCAATCCTTCCGTCTGCCTCGGCTCAACGTTTCGCGAATTCCATTAATCCCGCGTGCAGTAACCGCACAACTTCGGCCATGCGGCGGCAATCGAGCGTGTCGTCGGTGTCGGGGATAAATAAAAGGGTCTGGCTTTACATTTCACCTTTTACGGTGGTTCGATAAACTAGGGCTAAATGTACAGCCAGACCCCATTTTTGCACCCTCGGCTTTCATAGCTTTCACGAAGGCCGGCGCGTTGGCGGCCAGCCACCAAGGCTGGAGCGCGGCCCGCTTTGGGCAGCGCCCCAGCGGCCTTAGTTAGCCGGCTGTGTTACGTCATTCATCTGTAATGTAACCGCCGTCTGGGCCAGGGCTCTGCCGTCCAGCGTTGCGCCGGTTTGCAGGGCAATCATTGTTGCAGACAATATAACTCCCTTGAAGGCGGCCGTCGTGCCCAAGGTCGTTGCGCCGGCGACCTGCCAGAAGATGTTCTTGGCCTGGGCGCCACCGGTCAGAGTAACAATGGCACCGTTGCCCACGTTGAGCGTTTGCGCGATCTGGAAGATAAAGACCGCATTGGGGTTCCCTTGG
>JANMVS010000377.1:0-10335 GCA_031392885.1 Verrucomicrobiota bacterium | reverse complement strand
GGAGTCGCAGTTCATCATCATCACGCACAACAAAAGCACGATTGCCACGGCGGACGCCATCTACGGCGTGACCATGCAGGAGCGCGGCGTGTCGAAGACCCTCTCGATGAAGTTCGACCAGGAAAAGGGCGAGGCCGAGGCCCTGCCGGTGACGATCGCCGACGCGGTGCGCCGCGCCGCACCGACGGTGCCGTCGGCAGGATAGGGCGTAAAATCCGACCTACAGGTCGATCGCCAGATAGGACCTGTTGGCTTGAGGTAGGGACGGACCGCCGGGCCGTCCGGGAACGTTGGCATGCCGCGGTCACGCCCTACCACGAAAACCACGGCTCGTCCGGAGGACTCGCCCTACCACCAAAGCTTTGCTGCGCTCAGCCGAGGGATGACGGTGGAATGGAAGCCTAGTGCTTCTTGGCGGCGGACGCGCCGGCCGGTGCCTCTTTCGCGATCATGTCGGGCGGCACGTTGCTGAGAGCGTCTTCCATGGTGGTCAGACCCATTTTGACCTTGAGGATGGAGTCCTGGTGGAGCGTCTTCATGCCTTTCTTCATACAGACACGCTTGAGGTCGGCGACCTCCACTTCCTTGTTGATGGCTTCGACGATCTCCTCGCAGTTGACCATGAGTTCGTGAATGCCCACGCGGCCTTTGTAGCCGTTGCCGCCGCAGATGTGGCATCCGCCGGGGGCGGCCTTGTAAATCTCGAAGGGGCCGGGCTCGTCGAGCGCCGTCTTGATGATCTCCAGTTCGCGGCCCTCGGGGACATACTTGACTTTGCAGTTCTTGCAGACGCGGCGGAGGAGGCGCTGGGCGCAGACACAGACGAGGGCGGCGGAGATGTTGAAGGGCTCAATGCCCATTTCACCCATCCGCGCGACGGTCGAAGGCGCATCGTTGGTGTGGAGGGTGGAGACGAGCAAGTGACCGGTGAGAGCCGCTTCGCAGGCGATCTGCGCCGTTTCCTTGTCGCGGATTTCGCCGACGAGGATGATGTCAGGGTCCATGCGGAGATAGCAGCGGAGCGCGCGCTCGAAAGTGAGGCCGATCTGCTTGCTCATCTGCATCTGGTTGATGCCGGCGAGCGTGTACTCAATCGGGTCCTCGGCGGTCTGGATGTTCACGTCGGGGGTGTTCACCTCGCCGAGCGCGGAATAGAGGGTCATGGACTTGCCGGAGCCGGTCGGGCCGCAGTGCAAAATCATGCCGTAGGGCTGGCGGACGCACTCGCGGTATTTGGCGAGGTTTTCATCGGAGAAGCCGAGGGCCGTGAGGGGCAGGGTGGACTTCTGCTTGTCGAGAATACGCATGACCACCTTCTCCCCGTGGTTCATCGGGCCGGTGGCGACGCGCAAGTCGATATCGATGTTTTTCTTGGTGAATTTCTTGAAGATGATGCGACCGTCCTGCGGCAGACGGCGCTCGGAAATGTCGAGGTTGCACATGATCTTCAGACGGGCGACCATGGCGAAAGTCACCTGCTTGGGCAGGCGCATCTTCTCGATGCACATGCCGTCAATCCGGTAGCGGATGAGCAGATCCTTTTCCATCGGCTCGACGTGAATGTCGGATGCGCCGGACACGTACGCATCCTCGATAATGCGGTTGGTGAGCTGGATGATGGGGGCGGATTCCTCGCTCTCGAGGTCGGCGGCTTTGACCTCGCCGGTGCCGCCCTCGGTGTAGGCGCCCGCGATCAGGTCCTTCACCTCGTCGATGTCCACCTCGGTGGCGTCGCCGCCGCTTTTCTTGCCCGCGGCTTCCTTGAAATATTGCTTGAGCAGGACATCGAGCAGGCTGGCCGGGATGACCTTGACGTCGTCGATGCTCATCTCCGTGGCGAGGGAGAACGACTCGCGCTTGCCGTAGTCCAGCGGATTGGTCATCAGCACCGAGCAGGAGTTCGTGCCGGTCTTCTTGTAGGGGAAGATGCCCTCGCGCCGGATGATGGCGTCGCCGGTGATCTGGACGAGCTTTTCGTCGATGTCGACCTCCTCCGCCTTGGTGACGAGGGGCAATTCGGTGAACTTGGCGATGAACTTGGCGGTGTCCTCGGGGGTGAGGACGAATTTGGGATCCAGCATGCGCTGGATGAGGGTGGAGGAATATTCGGCCACCTCCTTCAGGACGGTGAGATCCTTGGCCGTAAACACTCCGCCGGTGCCGGCCGCGGGCTCCTTGTTGAGCACCTGGATGGCGCCGATGACAATGTTGGTCTTGAGTGGGACCGTGAGCATCGAGTTCACCTCGAAGCCGACGTTCATGTTCTTCAGGGTGGCCGCATCGGCACCCTTGCCGGTAAAAAAGAGTGGTTCGCCGGTTTGGATGACCTTGCCGACGTTGCCGGTGCCGGCGGGAAGTTTGAGGGTGAGCAGCTTTTTGGCGGTATCGCGAAACTGCACCTCCTTGCCGGTATCGGTGCCCCACAACGTGGGCGAGTAATAGACCTGCTTGAAGGCAATTTCGCCGCTTTCGACGAGATAGAGCGTCATGGACTGGGCCTGCAGGGATTCGACGACCTTGCTGGCGGTGAGTTCGATGACGGTGTTGACATCCTCCCGGCTGGGCGCCGGTTTGGAAATAACCTTGATGAGCAGGGACCGGCGCAGGGTGCCCGTAAGATTGCTAGCGGTAGCCATGAGTAAGGTGAGGGGGGGTGCTCCAACCAGCCGTCACCGTGCGAGCGGAATACGGACAATTGAAAAACGAACTTGCTTGTATGGGCAATATTTCGCGTGGTCGAGGGCGAACTTACACATGCTCGGCTGGCTCAAAGAAACGTGGCGGAGGCTCACCCGGCGCGCGGTCCGCACCGCCCGCGCCGTCGCTGGTGCGCGCGGCGAGCAGGCGGCGGCGGATTTCCTGAAAAGCCGCCAGGGCTTTAGCATCGTCGTGCGCAACTGGCACAGCCCGCGCGACCAGCGCGACGAGATTGACCTGGTCTGCCGCGATGGCGATGTGCTGGTGTTCGTGGAGGTCAAGGCCCGCGCGGCGGGTGCGCTGGTCTCCGGCTATTACGCGGTGGACGAGCGCAAAAAGCGCGCGCTGCGCCGGGCCGTGCACGCCTACCTCGCCGCGCTCGCGGCGCCGCCGCGCACCTTTCGTTTTGACGTGGCCGAAGTCACCCTCAGCGGCCGGCTGCCGCCGCAGGTTTTGCATTTTGAGAACGTGCCGCTGTTCCCGCCAGGTTACCACGTCGCGCGCGAGAGCGGATCGTTGGGCGAGGTGGCGTCATAAGCCAAAACAATGCAGTCGAAGGTGGAGCGGCTTGGCCTCAAGACGCTTTTCCCGTAGCGAAAGTCCTGCAACGCGTTGGGGGCAACGCGTTCCACTTGGTTTGCTGAAATGTTCCTCGGGGCGAAATTCAACTGCATCGTTCCGGATAAGGCGCATTTGTCCTCGCCGGCCGCGCAGGATTAAAGCCTTGCCGGCGACTCCCAACCTATCGACCCTTCGCCCGCATGGCTGATGAACCCCGGCATCCCTTTTTGCACGGTCTGAGCAAACACCGCGGCTCGCCGCCGACCGTCATCGTGATCTTTGGCGCCTCGGGCGACCTCACCGCCCGCAAGCTGATTCCGGCGATCTACAACCTCGCGCACGACGGCCTGTTGCCGGTGGATTTCTACCTCATCGGCTTCGGCCGCAAACCGATTCCGGACACTGAGTTTCAAAAAATAGCCGCGGGCGCCATCCAGGAATTTTCCCGCCGGGAGATGAGTCCGGAGGTCTGGGCCCGCCTCGCGACCCGCACCTTGTACGTCAGCGGCGGCTATGACGAGCCGGCCGCCTATGACCGTCTCGGTCAGCGCATCGCGATTCTTGAGAAAGCGATCGGGCAACACCTGCAGTCGCTGTTCTACATCTCCACCCCTCCCTCGGTTTTCGCGCCCATTCTGCGAAACCTCGGCGCCAGCGGCCTGGCCGCCCGCTACGTGCGTCAGCCCAGCCAATCCAAGGTCATCATCGAAAAGCCCTTTGGCCGCGACCTGGCCAGCGCGCAGGCGCTTAACCGGGAACTGACCACGGTGTTCACCGAAGAGCAGGTGTTCCGCATCGACCACTACCTCGGCAAGGAGACGGTGCAGGATCTCCTCGTGCAGCGTTTCGCCAACTCCATTTTTGAACCGCTCTGGAATCGTAATTTCATCGACTCCGTGCAAATCACCGTGGCGGAGGAGGTCGGCGTCGGTTCCCGTGCGGGCTACTATGAGCAGAGTGGCTGCCTGCGCGACATGATCCAGAACCACACCATGCAGCTCCTCGCCCTGACGGCGATGGAGCCACCGGTGTCCTTCGACCCCGAATCCATTCGCGATGAAAAGGTGAAACTGCTCAAGGCGATCCAGCCGCTGCGCCTGGACGACGCCGCAAGTGACGTGGCCCGCGCGCAGTACGCGGCCGGGATGATGGCCGGCAAGGCAGTGCCGGGCTACCTGACCGAGGCGGACATTGCCGCGCAGTCCGCGACCGAGACTTACGCGGCGCTCCGGCTCAGCATCAATAATTGGCGCTGGCAGGGCGTGCCGTTCTACCTGCGTTCCGGCAAGCGCCTCGCGCGCCGCGTCAGTGAAATCGCCATCCGCTTCAAGCGCGCCCCGGGCAATATCTTCGCCGAGTCTGACCGCTTCAACCTCGCCCCCAACACGCTCGCGTTCCAGATCCAGCCCGACGAGGGCCTGAGCCTCATCCTCAACGCCAAGGTGCCCGGACTGGAGACACGTACCCAGCCGGTGAAGATGAATTTCCGCTACGCCACGACCTTCGGCTCCAACACCCCGGAGGCCTATGAGCGCCTCGTGCTCGACGCCATGATCGGCGACGGCACGCTCTTCATCCGTGGCGACGAGACCGAGCGCTCCTGGCAGTTGGTCACGCCCATCCTCGAACACTGGGCCGCGCAGGGCCGTCAAGGGATGGATAGCTATCCCGCCGGCTCCTGGGGTCCGGCCGCCTCCGCTGCGCTCCTCAGCGCGAACGGGCACATTTGGAGAGAACCGTGAGCCGCGCAGCGGCGCACGGAAGCTCCAAATTTCAACCTCCAAGCTCCAGTGAAACTTCAATGACCGGATTTCTATTTTCCAGCATTAGACCGACTGCATCGACCACCGGAATTTGCGGCTTGGTGATTCATTGGATGGTGGAGCTTGGAGCTTGGGATTTTTCTCTCCGCCATGTCGAAAATCTTTGAAACCCTGCCCGGTCAGGAAGTGCCCGTCGGCGGCATCGCCAAGGGCTTGGCCCAGCTGTGGGCCGACACGGCACTCAGCGAGCAAAAGGCCATGCAGCTCAACCTCGTGCTGCACCTGGGCCTCGGCACCACTCCCGCCGATGCCCTGGTGCAGTTCCAGGTCGCCGGGCAACTCGCCCAACGCTACCCCTGCCGGGTCGTCGTGTTGTGCCCGCTGCTGGAGGACAACGGGAAAATCGAGTTGCGCGCCAAAATTTACGGCGAGTGCTTCACGGGAAAATCCAAGGGCGACACCCGCTGCATCGAGATCGTGGCCCTGAGTTATCCGCCCGCCGCCAAGACTTTTCTCCAGGACCAGGTGTCGGTCTGCCTTTCCACCGACCTGCCGTTGTATTACTGGGCGCATTGCTTCACCTCCAGCAAGCGGCTCAGCACCTACCACTATCTGCTCACCCGCTCGCAGCGCGTCATGTTCGACAGCGCCATCGTCTCCCCGGACGCGCTGTCGTTTGCCTGGCCAAAGTTATCCGCGGTGCGCGACCTGGCCTACACCCGCACGTTGCCGCTGCGGCAAAATCTGGGGCAGTTTCTCAGCCGTTACTCGCCCGAGCTTATCACCACCGGTCTGCGGTCGGTGACCATCCGGCACCGGGCCCAGCTCGCCGCCGAGGCAAGCTGCCTGCTCAGCTGGGTGAAAAAGGGCCTCGTCCGTTCCGGGGCCAACGTGGACGCCGGCATCAGCTTCACCGTGACACCGGTCGGTTGCGCCGGCTGTTTCTCGATGGAGTTCACCTATGCCGCTCCGGATAAGATCTTCCGCTGGGCCGCCGACCTGAGGAAAAATCACGCGGAATTCACCGGTGACCTCGGGACGGGTCGCTCGGCGCTGACGGCGGGCGCGCACCTCCTCGCGCCGGAACTGTCGCTTAGTGAGGCGATGTTTTTTTAGCCATCCCGCGATCCCGGCAGCTTCTCTCGGGTGCGCATCTCCGGCTCGAGTAACCCAATAGGTTACTCTGCCGTAAAAAGCTGGATTGTCACAACGTGGTAAAATCTGCGACCGCGGGGTCAGCCGAGCACCCGCAGGCCGAGCAGGGCGGCTTCCACGCGATCGAAAACGGGCAGGCCGGCGTCGCGGAAGGCCTGGCGGTATTCCGTATAGTCGGTCCCCGCGTCGATCGCGACCGCGATCGGCTTGTGGTGCGTGTGGCTCAAGTGGGCGAGCACGGCGGCCAGTTTCGCCCCGCCGGCGGCTGAGGTGTCCAGCTTGCGCGTGAACGGCACGAGTCCGATCACCAGCGCCGCGGCGTCGCGGAGAAGAATATCCGCCGCATCGAGAAACGCGGCTTCACCGGCCATCGGCGTGAGATCGAGTGGCAGTCGCGCGGTGACCAGGCCGGCGAGTTTGTGTCGCGTCAGCATTTCGCCCAGCAACTGCTGGGCGGCGGCGCTGAGCGTCGCCGCCGGCAAACGCGCGCCCAACAGATCGCTGCCATTCACACTTTCAAAGCCGGCATTGGTGAGGAGCGCCACCGGTCCGCCGGTCAGCTGCGGATCGGCACTCAACCAACCGAGGGCGGCGTCGAATTCGGCAATCGTGTCGGCAAACCGGGCCCCGGCCCGCTCCAGCAATCCGCGCTCCAGGGTGAGATTGCCGGCCATGGCGCCGGTGTGGCTGGCGGCCGCCGCCTGGCCGGCCTCGGTGCGGCCGGCGCGGTGGAGCAGCACGCGGCGCCCCTGCGCCCGCAGTTGGTGAATGGCCTGCGCGGCCGGCAGCAACTGCCCGGGGCCGAAGCCCTCGATGTAGGCGGCGATCGGCCCGTGGCCCTGTTCCGCGGCGAGCGCCGCGAGCACGTCGCACAGGGCGACGTCGAGCTGGTTGCCGAGGGCGAGGCCGAACCCGAAGCGCAGCGCGGGCTGGTGCGACCGCCGGCTCAGCAGGAAGGCGCCGCTCTGGCTGAGCAAGGTGAGATCGCCGCCCGCCGAATTGGGCGCCGGAAGTTTTTCGGCCGGAATGAACGAGGTGTCGAGCCGGCGGCCGGGCACCCAATGGCCGAGAAAATTCGGGCCGAGCACGGCCGGGGTCCAGCGCCCCTCGGCGCGGGCCGCGTCCAAGGCCTGGGCGAGTTGGAGGCCATAGCCGGCCGGGTCGGCCCCATCACCAATGCCGCCGCTGACCAAGGCCACGGCGGCGGCCCCGCCACCTTGCACCAGCAATTGTTGCAGCACCGCCACGGCCGCGGGCGCGGGCAAGGCCAGGAGCAGCAGATCGACCGGAGCGGATCGCAGGGCGGCCACGTCGGGCACACAGGGCAGGCCGAGAAATTGCGCCTTGCCCGGCTTCACCAGCACCAGGTCGCCCGCGGGCAGCGGGTAATGCCGGAGGTTTTCCCGGATAGTGCGACCGACGCCGCCCTCCTGCGCCGAGACCCCGGCGAGCGCGATCCGCCGTGGCGCGCGGAGCAGATCGAGAAATCCGGGAGGCGGAGCCAACCGGGGCGCCGGCCGGGCGCCGTGGCTGCCGACCGCGTCGAGCGGTCGCGGCTGACCCTGCAGGTCGAGGGCGATGGGATTCAGTTCCAGTAACACGAGTCCTTCCGACTCGGCCACGCGCGCCAGCGCCCAGAGTGAGGTGAGAAACGCTCCCATTTTCTCGCGGGTGGTCAACGGGTGGGTACCGCGCAGGCGGCCGAGCCAGGTGCGGCCCAGGAGATGAGCTTCAAATTCCTGCAGCGCCTCTTCCGGCTGGGTGAACGCCAGGGGCCAGCACAGCGGTGGGGCCAGTTCCGCCAGCGCCTCGGCTTGCAGGCCGCCAAAACCGCAGAGCAGCGTCCAGCCGGCCTCACTGCGGGCCAGCGAGACAAACGCCTCGGAGGGCAGGTGGGCGCAGCACGCGACATCGATCTGCTCGCACACGAGGCCTTCGATCCAGCGATGACCGGCCGTTTCCAGGCGCTGCCGCATGCCCGTGAATTCGTTGATCACGCTCTGCTTCTCGTACGGCAGGAAGTGCACGGCGCCGAGTTCGGACTTGTGCCAGACATTTTCGCCCAGCCCTTTTACGACCACGGGCTCGCCGGTTTCGAAGGGCAGGGTGCCCCCTGCCACGCCGTGGCGCGGCGGGTAGAGGCCGGCCCGCTCGAGCAGACCGTAGGCCTCGGCTTCGTCAACAAATCCGGTCGGGCTCATACGGCGAGGAGGGACGCGGCCCGTTGCCCGGCAGCGAAGGCGGCTTCGTTGAGCGGGAGCAGGGCGACCTTGTCTTTCAGGACGTGGCGCAATGTAGCGAGGATGGCCGGGGCGGGCAGGAGTTCCGTGGCGGCCTGCAGCGCACCGAGGGCGACGACATTTTTCACCATCGGGCGGCCGAGGTCGCTGGCGAGTTGGGTAAAGGGAATCGCTAAGACGCGGCGGCCGGGCGGCAGTGCCCCGGGATTGAGGATAACGGAGCTATCGTAGAGTATGAGCCCGTCCTCCGCCACGGCACCCGCGAACTTGGCGAGACTCGGCGCGTTGAAAGCGATGAGAACATCCGGCTCGGGCGCGGCAGGGTTGAGCACTTCGTGGGCGGCGAGGTGCACATCGGCGTAGGAAGTGCCGCCGCGGCTCTCGGGTCCGTAGCTGGGGATGTCGGTGGCGTCGAAGCCCTGCTCAATCGCGGCCCGGGTCAGGAGCAGAGCGACGGTCTGGGCGCCGTCGCCGCCCGCGCCGGCGAACTTGAGGCTGAGGTCGCGTTTGCCCAGGTGGGCGGGCCACTCGAGGGCGGTGCGCGCACCGGCGACGGGTTCGGCGCCGCAATAACCGAGAATTTCCTCGGGTTCGAAGCGCGGCGCCGGTGGCTGGAACCAGGAGGCAACGGTCAGGTTTTTTTTGATGCCCAATGGATAGACCGGCTCCATTTTTTCCTTCACCCACTTCTCGGCGTCGGTGGGGGAGAGTTTCAGGTGTGTCGGGCATTCGCTGAGGATTTCGATGAACGCGTAACCGCGGCCTTGCTGCTGCAGGGTCAGCGCCTGCTTGATCGCCTTGCGGGCCTTCACGCGCTGGCGGGCGTCGTAGAGGGCGACGCGCTCCACGTAGACGGGGCCGTCGAGCGAGGCGATGAGCTCGGCCATTTTCAACGGCTGGCCCATCGAGGCGTTGCGGCCCTCGGGGCTGGTGGCGGTTTTTTGCCCCATCAACGAGGTCGGCGCGAGCTGGCCGCCGGTCATGCCGTAGATGGCGTTGTTGATGAAGATCACGGTGAGCGGCAGGCCCATCTGCGCGATGGAGATGGTTTCGGCCAGGCCGATGGAGGCGAGGTCGCCGTCGCCCTGGTAGCAGATGACGACCGCGTTGGGATTCGCCAGCTTGTGGCCGAGCGCCACCGCGGGGGCGCGGCCGTGCGCGGCCTGGGTGTTGCCGATGTCGAAGTAGTAATGGGCGAACACCGCGCAACCGACCGGGCTGACGAGAATGGCCCGGTCCTGCAGGTCGAGTTCCTCGATGACCTCGGCCAGATCCCGGTGCACGACACCGTGGCCGCAACCGGCGCAGTAGTGGGTGCTGTGGCCCTTGAGGCCCTCGCCGTGCGCGTGCCGGGTGAAGTTGGAATAGAACACACTCATGACCGCACCTCCTGGGCTTCCTGGATGCACTCGAGGATCTCTTCCTGCGCCGGCAGCACGCCGCCGTAATGCCGCACCGACGAAATCGGCGGCGGGACGAGGCCGGCATGGCTGAGTGCGAGACGCAGTTCGTCCTCGAGCTGGCCCGCGCTGCCTTCGACGATGACCAACCGGTCGATTCCCGGAAGCAGGGCCGTGAGTTTGTCGATGGGAAATGGCCAGAGGGTGATCGTGCGGAACAAGCCGGCCCGGATGCCGTGCGTCCGCGCCTCCTCGATGGCGCCCTTGGCCATGCGGGCGGGAGTGTTGCAGGCGACGACGAGGACGTCGGCATCGTCGCAGCGGTAGCAATCGGCGCGCTGTTCGTGCGCAGAGATGTAGGCGTACTTGGCGTTGAGCTTGCGGTTGTGCGCCTCGAGGTCGTTCTCGTCGAGTTGGATGGAGCAGATGAGATTGTGGCGGTGTGCCCGGTCACCATGGACGGCCCAAGCGGGCAGGCCGGGCTGGCGCAGTTGGGCGGGCAGCTGGACGACGCCGGTC
>JANMVS010000367.1:0-7302 GCA_031392885.1 Verrucomicrobiota bacterium | reverse complement strand
GCCGACGGATGTCCTGTACGCCATTCTTGAGCAGCAGGCTGGAGCCGCCTCGAAATGAATGCTGGCGCGCCCCCCCCCCCGCCCGCGACTGCCCGCTACCCGGCCGGCGTGCTCCCGGTCGGCGCGCTGTTGCTGGGCCTCGTGCTCGGTTTCTGCTGGCTGCTCTGGCCGCAATGGCGGGAAAATCCCGATCTCTCTCACGGTTTTTTTGCGCCGGTCATTTTTTTCCTGCTCCTGGGGGAAAGCCGTCGGCAAGGCCCCCCCCGCTGGCTCCCGGCCGGCCCCGGATCGGTGCTGGCCTTGGGTCTGGCCCTCGGGCTCGGCTTCAGTCTGTTCGCCCTCGCCGGTCTGTTTGCAGCCTCCCTGGCTTGGACCCATGCGGTGGTCCTGGTGTTTTTCGCCGGCTCGCTCGTCTGTTTCCTGCTCGCCGGCCTGTTCATCCTCGCCGACGAACGGGTGCGGATCTTGCCGTGCAATTGGATCAGCCTCACCGCCATTTTTCTGTGGGTGCTGGTCACGCCGCTGCCCAACGGAACCTACGCCCGCCTGACCCTCGGCTTGCAGAGCGGAGTAACCTCCAGCGTAATGCACACCCTGCACCTGTTCGGCGTGCCCGCCCGCCAGCACGGCAATGTCATCGAACTGGCCCGGACGACGGTGGGGGTCGCGGAAGCGTGCAGTGGCATCCGCAGTTTGCTTTCGTGCGTTTATGCCGGATTTTTTTTCGCCACCTGGCAGTTGCGCCATCCCCTCGCCCGCTTGGGGCTGATCTTGGCCGCGCCGCTGCTGGCCTTGGGCATGAACTTCCTGCGTTCCCTCACCCTCACCCTGCTGGCCAACTCCGGCACGGACATCGCCGGCGCCTGGCACGACGCCACCGGTTTTGCCATTCTCGCGGTGACCGCGGCCCTGCTCGCCGGGCTGGCCATTCTACTTGAGTCCAAGGCCCAACCGCCGCCCCCGGCGGCGAGTCCCGCTCCGCCTCCCGCCCCCCCGGCGCGCTGGCCGCTGAGGTTTTTCTGGACGGGAATCGGCGCAACCTGCCTCCTCGCGATTTTTTATTTCGCCAACTCGCGCCCGCCCGCCCGCCAGGGACTCGCCGTGCCCAGTCTGGCCAGCCTGTTGCCGACCCAAACGGACGGCTGGCAGGTGGAGACGCCCCAGGATCTCTACCAGTTTGCGGACATCCTCCAAACCTCTCATCTCATCGAAAGGACCTATGTGCGGGCGACCGGCAACGGCCAGTTCACCCAATTCACCGTCTATCTCGCCTACTGGGAACCCGGACAGGCCTCGGTCAGCCGCGTGGCCTCCCATACGCCCGATGCCTGCTGGCCCGGGGCCGGCTGGAATGCCCAGCCCCAGCCCGACGCCCAACAGGCCCTGCAGCTGCCGGGATTGAAAACCTCGGCGGGCGAGCACCGGGTGTTCCAGAACGCCCAAGGCTACCCCCAGCATGTCTGGTTCTGGCACATCTATGACGGTCGGGTCATCAACTACCGCGACCCCTATTCCATTCCGGCGCTCTTTCAACTCGCCTTGAAATATGGTTTTCGCAAACAAGGTGACCAATTTTTTGTCCGCGTCTCCAGCAACCGGGACTGGCCCGAATTGGGCCGGGAACCGCTGGTCCGCGAGATCTTGACCAACCTCACAAGCCTCGGCCTCTGACCATGCCCTTCACCGTGACCAAGCAGGAAAAGCGCATCCTCGCCGTGCTCGCCGCCCTGGTTGTGCTGGGCCTCGTGGGTATGCTGGTGTTGTGAGCCGGCGCATTGCTGTTGCCATGCCCGGCCAATTCAAAATCTTCAGCATACTTGCGCAAACCTCACGCGTATTAGCTATGCGATGCTTTTGGCCAATGCCCGTTCGTTCACGCTCCTCCCGTTCGCCCTTGCCCCGGGCACGGCGCCCGTGCGTTACCGCATGATGCCCGAAGACCCCATCGCCTTGGCGGGAGCCGAGCTGGCCCGCGAACAAGTTCAGCTGCTCAACGCCATGGCGCGGGGAGACAAGGCCGCCCTCGCCCGACTCTACGATTTGCTGGCGAAGCCGCTCTTCTCGCTCGCCGTCCGCGTCCTCCATGACGCCAGCGAGGCGCAGGATATCGTGCAGGATGTCTTCCTCCAGATATGGCACAAAGCCGCCACCTACGATCCAACTCGCGGCTCGGTGTTCGGCTGGGCGACCACGCTCACGCGCAATCGCGCCATCGATCGCGTCCGGATGCGCCAGCGCCGCGCCGAACTCCTCACCGCGTCCGCCCCCGACCTGCAACCCGCCGCCCCGGTGGGCGACCATGACTCCGCCGGATCGCTCTGGCTCCAGGAAAAAGCCGGGGCCGTGCGGACCGCCCTCGCGCAGCTCGCGCCCGACCAGCAAACGGCCATCGAACTCGCTTTCTTCAGCGGACTGACTCAGCAGCAGATTGCCGCCCAACTGCAAGCACCGCTCGGCACGATCAAGGCCCGCATCCGGCGCGGCCTGCTCAAGCTGCGCGAAACCCTGCCCGCCCGCCTATGATCACGGAGCGACAGGAAGAACTCGCCGCCCTCCATGCCTTCGGTTTGCTCGAAGGCGCGGAGAAAGCAGACTTTGCGTCCGCGCTGACGACCAATGCGGAATTGCGCGCCTTCGCCACCAGTCTGGCGGAAACCGCCACCACGGTGGCCCTCAGCGCGCCGCAGATCACCCCGCCCGTCGACCTGAAGGCCAGCCTCCTCGCGGCCTGCCCCGGCGCCGGTCGGCCGGCAATGGCCGGGCCGTCCGCCCGGAAAATCATCGCCTTTCCCCTGCTCCGACTGCTCCCCTGGGCCGCCGCCGCCGCGCTGGCGCTCAGCACGACGTGGTTGGCCCGGCAGACCGTGGCCCTGCGCGACGAAAACTCTAATCTCCGCACGGAGCGCCAGCTCGCCGAGGTGGCCTACCAGATGGCGCAGAATCAGGTCGGCGAACGCTCCTTGCTCGCGGAGAAAATAATCAACCAGCTGGGCGATCAGCTCCGTCACTCGGAAGACCTCGCCCGGCTTAAAATCACCGCGCTGGCCTCGCTGGTCGGCAACACGAAGGAGGCGCAAGTCATCGCCGTCTGGGATCCCGGGCAGCAAACCGGTCTGCTCACCATGGAAAAGCTTCCGGTGATCGCCGATACGCAGGACTACCAGATCTGGGTGATCGATCCGGCCTACCCGAATCCCGTCGATGGTGGCGTCTTCCACGTCGCGGCGGACGGCCGGATTGTCCTGCCGTTCAAGCCCGCCCAGCCCGTGGCCCACGCCGCCGCCTTTGCCATCAGCCTGGAAAAGAAAGGCGGGGTGCCGAAGGCCGAGGGCACGATTGTGCTGTTGGGGAAATAACCGGGCGAGGCCGGCGGTTGCACCCACCCCTGGCCGGCCCGTGGCCTCCCGGCCGCGGCGAGGAGACCATGGTTTGCCACTCTGACGAGCATTATTTTACCCCCCGCTACTTGACACTTGTCACCACCCCCCCGGCGGTAAGGATTTCCGCGCATGATTATCAAACCGAAGGTCCGCGGCTTTGTCTGCGTGACCGCTCACCCCACCGGTTGCGCCGCGCACATCCAGCAGCAAATCGACTACGTCAAGTCCCACGGCCCGATCAAGCACGGCCCCAAGAACGTTCTGGTGCTCGGTGCATCCACCGGCTTTGGCCTGGCCTCCCGCATCACCGCGTGTTTCGGCACCGGCGCCGCCACCTTGGGCGTCTTTTATGAGCGCCCGTCCGAAACAGACCGCCCCGCCACTCCCGGCTGGTATAATTCCATCGCCTTTACCCGGGCGGCGCGGGCCGCCGGCTGCTACGCCGGGAATGTCAACGGCGATGCTTTCTCCGACGACATCAAGCAGCAGACACTCACTTTGATCGCCCGCGACATGGGACCGATCGATCTCGTAGTCTATTCGCTCGCTTCCCCCCGCCGCACGCACCCCCAAACTGGCGTCGTGCACAAGTCCGTGCTCAAACCTTTGGGCGCGCCTTACACCAACAAGACCGTCGATACCGACAAGGGAATTGTCAGCAACGTCACGATCGATCCCGCCAACGAGACCGAGGCCGCCGACACCGTCGCCGTGATGGGCGGCGAGGACTGGGAACTGTGGATTCAAGCTCTGGCGGACGCCAAACTCCTCGCCCCGGGTGCCACCGCCGTAGCCTATTCCTACCTCGGGCCCGCCCACACCTGGCCCATCTACCGGGACGGCACCATCGGCCTCGCCAAGGTCGACCTCGAACGCGCCGCCCGCGCGATCGATGCCAAGCTGAAAGCCCATGGCAACGGCCGTGCTTTCATCTCCGTCAACAAGGCTCTGGTCTCACAGGCGAGTTCGGCCATCCCGGTGGTGCCGCTTTATATTTCCATTCTCTACAAGACCATGAAGGCCAAGGGCACGCATGAGGGCTGCATCGAGCAGATGCAGCGGCTCTTCGCCACGCAGTTGTACAACGACAGCACCCTGAAATTCGACGCCGAAGGTCGGGTCCGGGTGGACGACTGGGAGATGCGGCCCGAAGTCCAGACCGCCATCTCCGAGATTTGGCCGCAGGTCACGACCGAGAATCTGGAGACCCTCACGGACATCGCCGGCTACCGCACTGAGTTTCTGCGCATGTTCGGTTTCGGCCTGCCTGGGGTGAACTATGATGCCGAGGTCGAGCCGCATGTGACGCTCGACTGAAGTCGCTGGTATCCTCCATGCTCCCCGGACCACGGCGGAATCGCAGTCCATACGGATTGGTCAAATGCCTCGGGGCTTGCCCCGGGGATCTTTACGCTGGAGTTTGAATGGCGGCGCTTGGAGCCTTCACCACCATGCGCGTAATTCTCCAGCGAGTCTCCTCCGCCCGGGTGACCATCGCCGGGCGGATCACCGGGCAGATTGAACGCGGACTGCTGGTGCTCGTCGGCATCGAGGACGCCGACACCGCCGCCGATGGCGAATGGCTCGCGCAGAAAATCGGCAAGCTGCGCATCTTTGCCGACGACGCCGCCTGCCCCGAGCAAAGTCGAGGGGGCCACATGAATCTATCCGTGGCCGACATCGGCGGCGGCATTCTCCTCATCAGCCAGTTCACCCTGCACGCCAGCACCCAGAAAGGCGCGCGGCCCTCCTTCCACCAAGCCGCCCGCCCGGAACTCGCCCGCCCGCTCTACGAACAATTCATGGCCCAACTCTCAGTCGTGCTCGGGCACCCCGTCGCCACCGGCGAATTTGGCGCCATGATGGAGGTGGCGCTCGTCAACGACGGTCCCGTTACGCTCGTGATCGATTCCAAGATCCGGGAATAGCTCCGCCGACGCTCATGCGCTCGCGGATCGACGAACGGCCGCGCCGGGGATAGAGCGCCGGATCGGTTCAAATCGATCGGCGGGCGATTGAGACTTGGAGCTTCGAGCGGCGCCCTCTAACTTCGGGCCATGCTCAATCGTTACCTGCTCCTCCTGCTTCCCCTTGGACTCTTCGCCGCTCCGCCGGCCGAAGAGGCCAATCTCAGGTTTTTCCGCGACCTCGCCGAGACCCGCAGCTACAGCCTCGGCCGGCCCGTTGCGCCCAAACTGACGCCGGACGGTACGAGTGTCATCTTTCTGCGCGGCGGCCCGCGCGACCCCGTGCTGCGGCTCTACGAATTCGATGTGGCCTCCGGCCGCGAGCGCGAGCTGATCACCCCCGCGCAGCTGCTGGGCGGCGCCGAGGAAAAGCTGACCGCCGAGGAAAAGGCCCGCAGGGAACGCGCCCGCGTCACCTTGAAGGGGTTCACCAAGTTCGAACTTTCCAAGGATGCCACGCGCCTCCTCGTCACACTCTCCGGCAAACTCTACGTCATCAACCGCGCTGACTTGAAAGTCACCGAGTTGCCCGGCAAGGGCTGGATTGATCCGCGTTTCTCGCCTGACGGCACGTTTGTGGCCGCCGTGCAGGGCGGCGAAGTCCACGTCATCGACCTGGCTACCAACACCGAGCGCATCCTCACCTCCGGGGCCACCGCCACCCTTTCGCATGGCACCGCCGAGTTTGTCGCGCAGGAGGAGATGAGCCGGTTTACGGGCTACTGGTGGTCGCCGGATTCGCAATGGCTGGCCTATCAGCAAACTGACGAGGCCGAGGTTGAGCCGCGCTACATCGCCGATCCGCTCCACCCCGAAACCCCGCCGCAGAAGTTTCTTTACCCGCGGGCCGGCTCGGCCAACGCCAAAGTACGCCTCGGCGTCATCGCCCGCACCGGCGGCCCGACCCGCTGGATCGACTGGGATGTCGCGCACTTCCCCTACCTCGCCCGGGTCGTCTGGAAGGAAGCGGGTGCCCCGCTCAGCCTGCTCGTCCAAAATCGCGCCCAACAGGAGCAGTGCCTGCTCGCCGCCGATCCGGCCACCGGCGCCACCCGCGTGCTGCTGCGCGAGACCGATGCGGCCTGGCTCAATCTGGATGAAGGCGCGGAACTCCCGCATTGGCTGCACGGCGGCGGGCAGTTCCTCTGGACCAGCGAAAGTCGCGGCGACTGGCAAGTGGAGTTACGCGAGGCTACGGGCGCCCTTGTCCGCGAGCTCACTCCGCCGGGCCTGGGCTACCGCGGCATCATCTCGGCCGACGAGAAAGCCGGGGTGATCTACCTGCGCGCCAGTGCCGACCCGACCGAGTCGCACGTGTGGAAAGCTCCGCTCGCCGGCGGCGCCGGGACCGCCCTGACTACCGCCCACGGCGTGCATGGCGCGCAGCTCAGTGAAAACGGCCAGGTGATGCTGCACACTTTCAGCCTCTTCGACGGCGCGACCGGAACCGCGGTGCTCGCGGCGGATGGCCGGAAACTGGCCCAGCTGCCTTCCATCGCCGAGAATCCGCCCAGCTGGCCCCGGGTCGAACTCACCCGGACGACCGGCGGCGAGCGTTCCTATTACGCCGCCCTCGTGCGGCCGCGAAATTTTCAAGCCGGAAAAAAATACCCCGTCATTCTCTCGGTTTACGCGGGCCCCCACACCACCGTGGTCTCCTCCAGCCTGCGCACCTACCTCACCGACCAGTGGATGGCCGACCAGGGATTTATCGTCGCCCGACTCGACGGCCGGGGTACGCCCCTGCGCGGCCGCGCCTGGGAGCGCGTGATCCGCGGCAACCTGATCGACCTCGCCCTGCACGATCAGGTCGAGGGGCTGCAGGCACTCGGCGCCCAGTATCCGGAAATGGATCTCACCCGGGTGGGGGTGACTGGTTGGTCGTTCGGCGGATATTTTTCCGCCATGGCCACCCTTCGCCGGCCCGATGTGTTTCAGGCCGGCGTCGCCGGGGC
>JANMVS010000366.1:0-18650 GCA_031392885.1 Verrucomicrobiota bacterium | reverse complement strand
GCGAGGCTGGATGCATCGACTTGGTCGAGCGCGATACATCCGCCGCCGCGGGTCGCCTCGCCGAGCGCCCCGTGGGCGGAGCAGACGCACGGTTTGCCGGAAGCGAGACTTTCGAATACCGGCAGGCCGAAACCCTCGATCAGTGATGGATAAACGGTAAAGGCGCATCGGGCGTAGGCCTGGTGCAGCTCGGCTTCCGGCACCGCCCCGCGGTAAATGAGCGGGAAAGAGGCTTGTTGGAGGGCGGCGATTTTCGCCAACGCGGAGGACGCCGTGTCGGCGCGGGCGAGCCCGATGAGTTCCAGTTCAAAGCTCAGACCCTCGGTCCAGAGCGCCGCGCAGGCGTCGAGCAGCGCCAGATGATTTTTGCGACCCTCGATGGTGCTGACAAAAAGAATACGCGGGACCGCCGATCCCGGGGTGTCCGCCGGTGGAAGCTCACGGGGTGAGAATCCCAGCGGGATGGCTTGCACCACGGGTGGGTGGTCGACGCCGAGCCAGCGCCAGTACTCGCGCAGGACCTCCGCCGAAGTGGTGGAAATTGCGGCGATGCCGTCGAATTGGAGCAGCTCGCGCAGGTAGGCCGGGAAGCGGGCGACGGTGGCCGGCGGGGTGAGCTCGGGGTAGTGGAGGGCGATCGCGTCACAGAACAGCGCGACGCGGGGTCCCTGGACGCGTGGGAAAATTGCGGGCCAGTGGGCGGCGACCTGGGCGGAAAATATTTCCGGACAGACAAAGCCGGAGGCTGGGGGCAAGGCTGGCGCCGCCCGGAATAACCGCTGAGCCCGTCCGGTGAATTGCTGCCGCAGCGACCACTTGGCGCCCCGTGATTTGGTCGCGGGTTGGTCCGGCCGCAGATGGTCGAGCTCCGCCGGGTTGAGGGCACGCCAGGCCCGGAGGTAAGGGTCGTAACACACGCCCGTGGTGGGCTGGATTTTGGCCAGTTCGGCGAAGAGCGAACGGGTCACGCGCTGGATGCCGGTCTGGGCGCGGGTGTGGCTCGTATGGGTGGCGTCGAAGAGGAGCACGGCGATCAAGGCTGACGTTGCCAGAAGGTCACCTGCCCGATGGTGGTGAGTTTGGTCCAGTGTCCGCCGATTTTATCCAACGCTTCCGGGGTTTCGAACGGAAAGAGCGCGGCATAGATCGGCCGCTGTTGTTCGGCGAGGGCGGCATGCAGCGCAGCGTACTGGCCGGCCGCCACCTGATCCCAGCGGACCATCATGAAGTCACTGTAGTAATAAAAGGCGCCGCTGACCTGCAGGCAGAAAATGGCCGAGTTGGCGGGCAGGTTTTTTTGGGCCCAGTGCGCGGCATCCGGGTAATTGCGCTCACCCTGCTCAAAGGTCATCACATCAAGGTGCTGGATTTGTCTGATTTGCCACCCGGCGGCGAAGAGAAGCACCCCGCTAACCGCGACCAGTCCCAGACGAGTCCGGACGCGAAAGGCCTGGGCACTGGTGGCCAGCACCGCCAACGACCCCAGAATCAAGGCCGGGAAAGCCGGCAAAATGAAGCGCAAATACCACCAGGTCTCGCCGGAATTATAATAAAATGAATAGAAACCAGTGAGGGTCACCCACCACGCGGCGAGCATGCCATAACCCCGTTGCCGGGCGGCCGGCAGAAAGGGTGCGGCCAGAACGAGCATGATCACGGGGGAGAGCAGGGCGGGAATCCAGCGCGCGAAATGCGCGAGATTGTGGCTCAGGAATTCCCGGCTGAAGGCGGACGAGACATCGCCGTAGCCGGTCAGGACCGGCGAACCGTACACCCGCCAATTATAAAACGCGAAGGCGGCGGCTCCCGGCAGGCCGCCCAGTCCGACGGCGAGGTAGGAACGCCAGTGAAACCCCAGGGCCACACCTACCGGCACGGCCAGCAAGGCGTTGGTCGGCCTCACCAATACCGCCAGACCTAGAGAGATCCCGCAAGCCAGTGCCCAGGCCCAGTGATCCTTGGCCCGCAAGGCGCAGTACAACACGGCCAGCGACCAGGCTAGCGCCAGCAGGTCGCTCATCGGTTGCAAGGCGGAGAAAAGAAACAGAGGACACAGCCACAGCAGGGCCACGCCCGCTCCCGCCCAGATCGGCTGCAACCCCAGTCGCCGGGCCAAGGCCCAAAACAGACCGCCGCTGACGAGCACGGTCACCACATTCACGACAATCGCGGCATTGTGCCAGCCGGCGATCCGGGCCGCGGCGAATAAATGGAGGGGAAAGCCGATCGGGTAGGTCGGAGCGATCTGGCCGGTGGCCGGCTGGATGCGAAAGCCCAGGGGCTGAAAAGTCATTTCGCCAAATTCAGTCGCGGCGTGCCCGGGCAGGGTGCGGGCCGGAGTGAGAAATTTTCCATGGCCCAGCATCCGGGCGCTGTTGAGATAGCCCGACGAGTCGGCCCCGCCGGCATGGGGCGAGATATGGGCCGCCAAGGTGATCAGATAGGCCGCCCCTGCGACTCCCGCAAATCCGATGAGCACTGCGCGCAGCCAGCGGGGGAGGGAGGTAACGGATGAAGGCGCGGAATTCGGCATTATTTAGCGTTGTCGAGCGTGCTAGGCTGTCATTGTTTCTCCTGATGGCTCAAACTAAAACCCCCGGTGGCGGATGGCATTCGGACATCCCGCTCCGGGTCGGGCCGTGCAATCGGGAGTAAGCCGGGCACCGCATGGAAGACCGCACGAATTCTCAGGCCGGGCCCCGGACCAACTGGCGGGTGGTGCTGGCCTATGTCGCCTTGGTGGCAGGATTTATTTGGGCCTTCAGCCACTTTTATCTGCCCGGCAAAGGCTTCACCTATGTGATCAATTTTGGGAGTAATAATGAGCAGTCCAGTCTGAGCAAACTCCGCAAACTCGATTATTTTGTCGATCGGCATTCCGATGGTTACGATGCGCAATATTATGCCCAGATTGCACTGGATCCCTCGCTGCAGAATAAACAGTTGCCTCGGGCGGTGGACAACCTGCCCTACCGGGCCCGGCGGATTCTCTGGTCGGCCACCGCCTATGTCATAGGGCTGGGGCAGCCGGCCTGGATTCTGCAGGCCTATTCCGTGCAAAATGCACTCTGCTGGTTGCTCCTGGCCGGGATTTCCCTGCGGTGGTTTCCGCCGACGGGCTGGGTGAATTTATTTCGCTGGGCTGGCGTACTATTTTCTCTGGGCTTTTGTGTGAGTGTGCGCAATGCACTGTTGGATGGTCCCAGCTTGTTGCTGATTGCCGTGGGAGTGATGCTCGTGGAGAAAAACCGGCCGTGGCTGGCCACCTTGGTGCTGGGTCTGAGCGGCCTGGGCAAGGAGACCAATCTGCTGGGCTCGGCCGCACTGGCCCCGACCCGGGGCTTGGGGAGAAAGGAGTGGGGTCAAGCAATCTTGCGCGGCAGTTTGACCGCGGCGCCCCTGGCGTTGTGGGTGGTCTATCTTTCCTTCCACTTTGGCCCGTCGCGCCAGATTGGTTTGCGCAACTTCGACCTCCCTTTTGCCGCGTACGGGCGCATGTGGCAGGATACCATCGAGTCCATTTCCGGCCTCAATCTCATGCCGCTGGCCAATCTGGCCATGCTGATCGCCCTCACCGTGCAGTTCCTCTACTTGGTGCTGCGACCCCAGTGGCAGCAGGCCTGGTGGCGGGTGGGCTTCAGCTTCGCCCTGCTGCTGGTTTTCCTCGGCGGAGCGGTATGGGAGGGCGAACCCAGTGCGTCGTCGCGCGTGCTCCTGCCGATGCAGCTGGCGTTCAATGTGCTGGTCCCCGCGCGGCGCTGGTGGCTGCCCGTATTGTTGCTCGGCAATCTCACCCTGTTTTTTGGCCCGTTGATGTTGGATCCGCTGGTGAGCGAAGGCTATGTGATCAAGGGCGACCGGACGCTCTTTACCGGTCCGGACGGCCGGTCCTTCACGGTGGTTTTTTCCAACGAATGGGACGGCGTCGAACGGGATGGTTTTAATTATTGGACCTGGACCTCGGGCAGCAGCGCGCTGCTGGTGCGCAACCCTCACGCGGAATCGCTCCAGGTGCGGTTCAAGTTTTCCGTGGCACCCAACGGGGCGCGCAATGTGATCCTCCGCTTGAATGGCGCGGAGATCTGGCGGACCTCGCTGGCGGCTCAGGATAGTGTGTCGGCCGACCTGCGGGATGTAATACTCAAGTCGGGGGAAAACCGGATCGACTTTCTGACGGACGCCCCCGCCACGACGGTCGGCACGGATCCGCGGCTGCTGGCCTTTAATCTCACCAACTTCCGGATTGATCTGCTGCGCAAGCAGCCTTGAGGAAAACCCTGCCCACCAGCCAGGCGGCGTCCGAACACTTTATCTTTTTGTCGCGGGACCGATCCGCGTTGTGATTATTTCCACAGGCCATGCCGTATTATCTCATCGCTGCCGGACTGCTGCTGCATACCTATTTCTGGGGTGCGGGTGCGACTTGGCTGGTGTTGCCGTGGCGTTGGCGGCGCTGGTGGTGGGCGTTTGCCCCGGGACTCGGACTGGCGCTGCAATCCGCCGGGGTGTGGGCTGGGGCGCACACCGCCCTGCCAGGCACCAGCCACTACGCCTGGTGGAGTGAACTGCTGCCGTTGGGGCTGTTGTTGGCCGGCTTGCGCCGCCTTGGGTTGCGCTCTAGCGGACAAATGGCGACAGGTCTTCTGCGACCGCCGGTGCTGCTGCTGGCCGGGATCATGGGCGTCGGCGCTTGGTTTTTGCTCAGTCCGATGGCCGCGGCGGGGCGGGGCGTGACCTCGAGTTCACTGGGCAGTTGCGACCAGGCGGATTATGCGGCCGGCGCGCGGGTGCTGGCGGAGTTTTCGCAACATGATCGGACGGGGATGCTGGGACTGACGGAGGTGACCCGCATTGGCTCGGCCGAATATTTTTTTGATTTCTGGCTGCGCCTGAATCATTTCACCCCCTCGGCGTTGATCGCCCACAGCAGCGCGATATTTGGACTGGAGCCTTACCGGCTGGTCAGTGTGACTGCGGCGGTATTTTTGCTGCTGAATGTCCCCCTCGTGTTCTTCTTATCGCGGGTTGCGGCGGGCTTGAAAACCGGGGTCGCCCTGTTTGTGGCCGGACTTTATGCGATCTCGCCGCTCAGCGCCTACGCCGTGCATCAGGGCGCCCTGGGCCAATTGCTCGCGGCGCAGGGCATCGCTTTGCTGGTGGTGACCTCGGCCCTTCTGTTCCGCGAGTCGGGAGGCGCCCGCTGGCTCTGGCCGTGGGGGCTGGTGCTGCTGGCGGCGTTCTGGTTGCTGGCTGGCAGTTACAATTTTATTTTGATCGTCTGTCTGGCCCAAGCGGTGCCGTGGGTGCTGGGTCGGGCGATAATACAGAAACGAACTGAATCCATTGTCCCGGTGGCGCGGGCAACGGGAGCCGCCCTGGCGGCGTGCCTGATTTTGTTTTGGCCGCGATTTTCTGGCATTGTCGAACGCTTCCAACTTTTCGCCGATCATGATTACGGCTGGCGGGTGCCACTCCTGTCCTGGGATGGCTGGTTGGGGCTCGTCGGTGATGTCTACTTGGAGCCCATTTCCTCGGTCTGGAGGTGGTTAATCATGATCGGACTGGCTGCCGGCTGGACGGTCTGGCTGATCCGCGCCTGGCGTCGACAACGCGCGCAAGCACTCGCCGCGGCGGCCCTGGTGCTGCCGATTGCCGTGGGCTGGACGATTCTGGCGTGGGAAAGTCTGACCCGCACGAACGCGAGTTACGATGCCTTCAAATTGATCTCGGTTTTTTACCCCGGACTGCTCGCGGGTCTGTGTGCCGGTCTGGCGCTGGGCGGGAAAAGTCTGCGCTCCCGGGCCATGCTGATTTTCATGGGACTCATCCTGGGGTTGAATCTCGTTCGGGCGGAGGAATTCCGCCGCAAGATGGCCAACCCGCCGCTGAGGGTGAGTCGGCACATCGTGGAATTGGGGCGAATTGAAAGCATGCCCGAAGTAAGTTCGCTGAATCTGCACATCAGTCTGTACTGGGCCCGGCTGTGGGCGGACGCGTTTCTGCTGCGCAAACCACACTATTTCGCTCAACCAACCTACGAAGGTCGCAACGTCACTCCCTTGCGCGGGGAGTGGGATCTGACCCACAACCTGCTGCGCATGCTGCACGTGCTCCCGGCCGCCCCGTCGGACCAGATCGAGATCAATTGGAATTTCCTCCTGGTGCGATCGGCCGCCGTGCAGGCGGTGCAGGCCAAATTTGGCGGGGGCTGGCATGCGCTGGAAAACTTCAACATTGAGATGAGCTACCTGTGGCGTTGGACGAAGGGAACGGGACAGATCTTATTGACGAATACTCAGACCATTCCGATCGGCGTCAGCCTGCGCCTTAAAGTTCAGGGCTTGAGCATTGGGGATCGGATCGAGGTTGGATGCAATGGGCACCCCTTGCAGGAAGCCGCCTTGGACACCGCTCCGGGCTGGACCGAGCCGATCAATTTTCAACTTCCTCCGGGGACCTCGGTGCTGAGCCTGGGGCCCGGCAAAGCAAACCAGCAGCAGGTGGCCACTGATCGGCGCCAGCTCGGCATTGGTCTGCACCTGATGGAGCTTCGCTTGCTTCCCACCCCTTGATCGCTCCGCCGCTTCTTAGCATGCAACCCGACGAATACCGCAAGATGGCCGAGGTGGAGGATGCGATGTGGTATTACCGCGCGCTGCACCGTCATGTGGTCCGCAGCCTGTCCCGCCAGCTTCCGGGCGCCGCCGGGCGGGTGCTCGATGCGGGTTGCGGCACCGGTGGTTTGCTGCGGCGCCTGCATCAGGCCCAGCCAGCCTGGCAGCTCACAGGCTTGGATTTTTCCCCCGTCGCCTGTACGTTGGCGCGGGAGCGCACCGGCGGCGAAGTCATCCAGGGCTCGATCGCCGCGCTGCCGTTCGCCGATGCGGCGTTCGATGCCGTGGTGTCGTGCGATGTCGTCTGCCAGGTGACCGATCCGGCGCAGGCTTTGCGGGAATTCCAGCGGTGCCTGAAACCGGGCGGCATGGTGGTGCTCACGATGCCGGCGTATCAGTGGATGTATTCCTATCACGACCGGGAGGTGGGGAATCTGCGCCGCTACCGCCGGCGCGAAGTGAATACCCTGCTGGGTGCGGCGGGTTTTACGGTGGTGAGTAGCACCTATTGGAATACCCTGACCTTTCCGCTGGCGATCCTGCGGCGAAAAATTTTCCCGCCGGGGGCGGCGCAGAGTGATGTCGCAAAATTTCCTCCCTGGCTCGAGGCGTTCTTCAATGGCCTGATGGCGCTGGAACATGGCTGGCTCGGGCTGGGCGGGCGCCTGCCTTTCGGCAATTCGGTGCTGACTGTGGCCCGAAAGCCATGACAGGCTGATCCCATGACCCCGGCCCTCAGTTTTGTCATACCCCTCTATTACAGCGCGGAAACCATCACCGCGCTGGTCAAGGAGATCGAGGGCCTCGCCATCGAAGGCGGCCACGAGCTCGTGCTGGTGAACGACGGCAGCCGCGACGCCACGGCGGGCATCTGTCGCGAACTCCTGCGCGACGCGCGTATCCCGATCACTTTTGTCAACCACGCGCGCAATTTTGGTGAACACAACGCCGTGCTCACGGGCTACCGGCACGCCCGCGGCGCCTATGTGGTCAACCTCGACGACGACGGCCAGAATCCGCCGGCCGAGGCCGTGCGGCTCTGGCAACACGCCCGGCACGAGGGGCTCGACGCAGTTTACGGTCATTATTCCCGCAAGGAACATGCCGCGTGGCGCAACCTGGGCAGCTGGCTGACGAACCGGATGACCGACTGGGTGCTCGACAAGCCACCAGGATTCTACCTGTCGAGTTTTCGCTGTGTGAGTGCATTCGTGGCCAAGGAAGTTGCGACGCATGAGGGGCCGTTTCCGTATATCGATGGGCTGATTTTGCAGGTGACCCAAAATGTCGGGGCGCTGGAAGTGCGCCATGCGGGACGCACCGCCGGCGCGAGCGGCTACACTCTGCGCCGGCTGTTGCGGCTGTGGTCCAGCACGCTCGTGAATTTTTCCGTGATGCCCCTCCGGCTGGCGACTTTGCTCGGACTGGTGATGGCGGCCGGAGGATTGGCTGGTCTCGCGCTGGTGTTCTACTGGTGGCGGACGGGACAAGGCCCGGATTACGGCTGGGGCTCGCTGATGGGCGCGCTGCTGGTGTTCTCCGGCACGCAACTGGTCATGCTCGGCCTCATCGGCGAATACCTCGGCCGGATGTTTTTGACCGTGAACCGCCGGCCGCAGTCGGTGGTCCGTTCAGTCGAGCGCGGCGGCTAGCTCCGGATATTTCATGGAGCCACGGCGACCTCGCCGTGGGTCGCTCGCAAACCGCCGCCCATTCGACAAGCCCAGGGCTCCGAGCCGGTCGCGGGGCGGGATCGCGGCGAGCGTGAAAATCGGGTCAGGTTTCAAGTCTTTATATTGACCGGCCTACTGGAGCTTGGATGACCCAACTGAAAAACTTAAAAACCATTTCGCTCGCTCGTTTGGCCCTTCCAGCGGAGCGCGCGAATCCTGCTGGATCCTTCGCGCGGCTCAGGATGACCGGTGGCGCAAAGGGTGAAGCATTTCAGGCCTTGAAGCTGTGCCCTCTTGTTCCGTCACTCCGGCCAGAGGGAGAATGCGTCCAGCCGGCGGCGGTAGCGCGCGCCGATGACCGCCGGCGCAAATCGCTCCCGCATGTCGGCGGCCGCGGTCCGCCCCAGCTCCTGCGCGAAGGCGGGCTCCGCGACCAACCGCTGCATCCACCAGGCGGCGTGGTCGACGTCGGGTTCCGCCCAGATCTGGCCTTTCTGATAGGGGCCGTGCGTTTCGGTCAGCTTCACGGGGGTGTATTTCACGGGGCAACCGTTGCGCGGGGTGACGAACTCCGTCGTGGCGGACCAATCCGTGGAAACCACCGGTTTGCCCAAATACATGCACTCGGCCACGGACAAACCAAAGCCCTCGGCCCGGTGGAGGGAGACAAAGGCATCACAAGCTGCCTGCAGCGCATGGACCTCACCGGCCGGGAGCGCTTCCGCAATAATGTGCGCTTGCGTCAGGCCGGCAATGGCGGTGCGGAGACTGGCGTAGGCCACGGGATTCCGTTCGGGGTTCTGGGTTTTGATCACCAGGCCGACTCCGCGTTCGTCGGGGAAGGCGCGGCGATAGGCGGCGATGACCGCCAGGGGATTCTTTCGCTCCTGATAGGAATTGAGATCGTAGGCGAAAAGAAAAAGAAAACGGTCGGTCGGCAAACGGAAACGTTGGCGACCGTCCGCCGCCGGACGGGGCAGTTCGATGGCGTGCGGCATGACGTGCACCGGTCGGGGCACCTTGGCGGCGATGGCGTCGCGGACGAAGGCGGAAGGGCACCAGATTTCGTCAAAGTAGGCGCATTGCTGCACCCAGTTATCAGGAAATTCCGGCAATTCCCACGCCCAGTAGGCGATGTTGTATTTGTCTTTTCTAAAATCCGGACCGTGGTGGTGGTCGATCTCCTCTCCTTGCGGTGGATCGAGATGAAAGACATTAACGGGGTGGGGATTGGCGCTCTGCAGGCGGGCATCGAAACTGTCGACTGGCGTGCGATTGAGGCAATTCAAGCGCAGGTCGATCAAGGCGGTGGGCAGCCTCGCGGCGTCGCAGGCGCGGGCCATGCAGCGCACGGATTCACCCACGCCGAGCGACGCGCGAAACCAGCCGACGAGATTGAGGCCGGAAGGGGGCGTGCGCCAGCGGCGGGCCATGCGCAGCGGAACGGCGTGCTTGAAATCGTAGATCGGCTCGTCGTCGCCGACGATCTGGGAGAGGCGCAGGCGGTGGTTCAGGCGTTGGGGACGGTGGGCCTCCAGGCGCGCGCGCCAGCGCAGAGGCAGCGGCCAGCCCGTCGTGACGCGGCCGAGCCAGGCGAGGGTATTTGACCGTTTCACGCCCAGCAGGCTGATTTCAATTTCCGTGGCCTGCTCGGCCCTGACCAGCGGCCGGTCGATCCCGCAATTAAAATGATCCACGGGCAGGGGAAAATAATCCGTCCTCTGCCCGCCATTGATGGTCAGGCGCAGACCGAGCGGGCCGTGGGCTTCCGGCCGATCGGCGGGCGCCGGCAGCAGAAATCCGTTGACGAAAAAATTCCGGCAGGGCGTGCCGGCGGGCAGACGAACGCGCGTCCGAGCGCGCAGCCAGACAGTGTCGGAGTTGGTATCCACGCCGAATCGGTCGCGATAGACTCCCTCCAAGGCGTAGGCGGAGGCTGGCTGGGAGGGAGCGGCGATCTCCCCTGCCAGGTGTTGCCGCCAATACAGCTCCTCGCAAAGGATCGCACTGCCGACCACGAGCGTGGCCGCCCGTGGAGGTTGCGCCAGGAGGCCGGCGCGGTAGAGCAACGCGACCAGCGCCGTGGAAAACCTGGGCGATGACGGGCTCGACGCGAAAAGTCGGCTGTTTTCCCGGGCCCAGGTCGCGCAGCCTGCCGCCAGAATTTCTTTCCGCCAGCGGGCGAAGAGGAGACGGCTGTTGGCCTCGTCCGCCAGACTGGCCGGGCCACGGGCGGCACGGAGATGGTGGCGCACGACACTGTCGCAGGCGACCACCACCTGATAGCCGCGTTGCCGGAGGCGGAAACAGAGATCCACGTCCTCGCCACCGTTGTGGAAGGCCTCATCAAATCCCCCTTCCCGCAAGAAAACTTCGCGACGCAGCAGACAGCACGCGGCGGTCACGGCCGGCGCTGAGTGCCGGGAGTCCAGCAAGCGTTCGAGCCGGCCCGGTTGACGGCGGCGGTGCACCAGTTTGGCCTCCGCAGAGACCTCAATGCCCGTATGATCGATCTCGCCGGTGGTGGCGTTGAGCTGGACGTTGCCGACGATCCCCACCCGCCGACCGGTGCGCTGAGCGGCGAGCATGGGCTCCAGCCAGCAAGGCAGAAGCACAAGATCGTTGTTCAGGAAAAAAAGATATTCTCCCGAGGCGGCAGTCGCGCCGCGGTTGCACGCGCCGGCAAAGCCGAGGTTTTTTTCGTTGAGAATGATGCGGCCGGGCGCCGGCAGATTCGCGATCCACTCCCGGGTGCCATCGGTGGATCCGTCGTCAACCAGGATGATCTCGTGTGCCAAATCAGCGGGCACCGTTTCGCGCAGGCTGGCCAGCATCGCCTGAGTCAGCGACCGGCCATTGTAGAGGGGAATGATGAACGAGGCCTTCATGCCGGGCGATTATTCGGTGTGAAGCAAACGGGGATCGCGCTTGGCGTGCCAGAAGCGTTGGATGCGGATTTGCTGCCGCGTTGCGTCGACGCGGTAGAGCACCACATAAGGTGCATGGACTGGCTTGCGCACACCCGGCCGGTGACGGAGCAATGGTCCGATAAGCGGGAAAGCCGGCAAGGATTCTGCCAGTTCAACCAAGACCCGACCGACGGCTTGGGCGGCCTTCGGGCTATCTTGCGCGATGTAGCGGACGATTTCCTCCAAGTCGCGGGCCGCGGGCTTGGTGTAGATCAGCCGGTAAGCCATTGCTTGAGGTTGCGGCGAACTTCCTCGGGTTCCACCCCGCCTTCGGCGGTGAAGGAACGGTCGGCTTCATCAATGGCAGCGAGCATTTCGGGCGATTCTTCCTCGGCTAGCCATTTGATCAAGGCGGCCTGCTCCTGCGGCGGCAGGGCGCTGATTGCTTCCTGAATCTCGGCGAGCTTGGTCATTTCGGTCACATTACCAGGAGAAACGCAGGTGGCAAGTCTGGCATGAATGGCGCGTTTTCCCGCCCGCTCACGGCTGAAGTATGCGGACAGACGGACTTAAAGCAACCGGCTGAGGTACGCGCCGTAGGCCGACTTGCCGAGCTTCTTGATGTTGGCTTCCAGGCCGGCGCGGTCGATCCAGCCCTGCTTGTGGGCGATTTCCTCGATGCAGGCGATCTTCAGGCCGGTGCGGTTTTCGAGGACGTGGACAAATTGGGCGGCTTCGACGAGGGAATCATGCGTGCCGGTGTCGAGCCAGGCGGTGCCGCGGCCGAAGAGTTCGACGTGCAGATTGCCTTGCTCAAGGTAGAGGCGGTTGAGATCGGTGATTTCCAGTTCACCCCGGGCGGAGGGCTTGAGGCTCCGGGCGAGACGCACGACGTCGGCGTCGTAGAAATACAGGCCGGGGACCGCGTAGTTAGACTTGGGCGCCTTGGGTTTTTCCTCCAGCGATAATACACGTCCATCCGGGGCGAACTCGACCACCCCGTACTCGCTGGGATTGGCCACGTGGTAGCCGAAGATGGTGGAGCCAGCCGTGCGGGCGGCGGCTTCGGCGAGCGAGTTGACGAATTCGGCCCCGTAGAAAAGATTGTCGCCGAGGACGAGGGCGGAGGGTTCGCCTTTGAGAAAACCGGTGTCGCCGGCAATATGGAAAGCCTGGGCGAGTCCGTCGGGACTCGGTTGCTCGGCGTAGCAGAAGGTGAGTCCCAGATTGGATCCGTCGCCCAAGAGCTTGCGGAAGAGGGGCAGGTCCGTGGGGGTCGAGATGATCAGGATCTCGCGAATACCAGCGAGCATCAGGACCGACAGCGGATAATAGATCATCGGCTTGTCGTAGACCGGCATGAGCTGCTTGCTCACGGCGATGGTCAGGGGGTAGAGCCGGGTGCCGGAGCCGCCGGCGAGGATGATGCCTTTGCGCTGCTTCGCAGCGGGTGAGGGGTTATGGGTCATGGGTGATAGGTCAGGGCTTGCTGCGGGCTTTGATGAGTGAGCCAAGCATACGGCCGATTTCTGCACAAGTGACTTCCAACTGGCTGAATTTGCCCGGATCCAATGCTCCGATATCACGGGCGATCTCAAGCTGCGTCCGGAGTTCTGCAAGTGAGCCCTTGGCAATAGAGAGAAACCGGACGGAATCCTTGTTGGTGTCCCGTTCATCGCCATCCGCAATATTGGAGGGGATTGAAACGGCCGCCCGGCGGATCTGATCGCGCAAGCCGAAGTCGCGAGAAAGCGGCCCGCTAGAGGATAAGCCATAGATGGTCACGGCCAGTTCTTTGGCGCGCTGCCAGACCCGAAGCTCGCGGTATCCTTCAGTACCCATAACCCATGACCCATCACCTCTGACCAGTCCCCAAGCGCTCGCGGGCGTATTTCGCCGACAGCTCGGCCGCCCAGGCGCGGTTCTGCAAATACCAATCCACGGTCTTCTCGATCCCGCTGGCAAAGTTCTCCTTGGGCGCCCAGCCGAGTTCCTGCTGCAGTTTCGTGGCATCGATGGCGTAACGCCGGTCGTGGCCCGGACGATCCTGCACGTAGGTGAGCTGGGTTGCGTACTTCTTCCCGTCGGCCCGGGGTGATTTTTTGTCGAGCAGCGCGCAGATGGTATTGACGATCTCAAGGTTGGGCTTTTCATTCAACCCGCCGATATTGTAGGTCTCACCGGTGCGGCCTTTTTGCAGCACCAGCCAGATCGCGGCGGCGTGATCCTCGACATACAGCCAGTCGCGGATCTGCATGCCGTCGCCATAGACGGGGAGCGCCTTGCCTTCGAGGGCGTTGAGAATCATAAGGGGGATCAGCTTCTCCGGGAAGTGATACGGCCCGTAATTGTTCGAGCAATTGGTGGTGAGGGTCGGAAAATGATAGGTATGCTGATAGGCGCGGACCAGGTGGTCGCTGGCCGCCTTCGAGGCGGCATAGGGGCTGTTGGGCTCGAAGTTGTGCTGTTCAGTGAAGCCGGGCGCGCCGGGCGCCAGCGAACCGTAGACCTCGTCGGTCGAGACGTGCAGGAAACGAAACGCGCTCTTCTTCGGTTCCGCGAGTTTAGTCCAGTACTGCTTGGCGTGGTTGAGCAGGCGCAGGGTGCCGACAACGTTGGTCTGGATGAACGGCTCGGGCGAATCGATGGACCGGTCGACATGCGACTCGGCGGCGAAATTCACAACGGCGTCGATCGCGTGCTCCGTGAACAATCGCGCGACGAGGGCGTCGTCGCCGATGTCCCCGTGCGCAAACACATAGCGCGGATCACCGGCGAGGTCGGCGAGGTTGGCCGGATTGCCCGCGTAGGTGAGGGCGTCGAGGTTGACGAGCCGGGCGAGCGGTGAGCCTTTTTCGGTCAGGCGTTGGCGAATGAAATTGGAGCCGATAAAACCGCAGCCCCCGGTGACGAGAAGATTCATGGGATGAACGCGGAAACAAAGCGGGGGCGGCGTCAGGCGTCAAGGACGAGGCGCAGGCTGTCCTGCCAATCCGGCAGGGCGAGGCCGAACGTGCGGTGGAGTTTGCCGCACGTCATGACGGAGTAGGCCGGGCGCTGGGTTGGCGTGGGGTATTCGGTCGATGGCACAGCCAGGATTTCGCGGCATTTGCGTTCGGCCGCGGGCAGGTGGCCGATGATGGCGCTGGCAAATCCGTGCCAGCTCGTCTGGCCCGCGCAGCAGAGATGGTAGGTGCCCGTGTAGCGGTCCCTGTCGCCCGTGGCTCGTACCTGCTGCAGGGCCAGTGCGGTCGTCTCGGCGATGAGGCGCGAACTGGTGGGGCAGCCGATCTGATCGTGCACGACCTTCAGTTGCTCCCGTTCGCGGGCCAGGCGCATCATGGTCAGCATGAAATTGCTGCCCCGTGCGCCGTAGACCCAGCACAACCGGAAGATGAGATGCCGGCCGCCCACCTGCTGAATGGCGGTGTCGCCGGCGAGCTTGGAACGCCCATAGGCCCCGAGGGGATGCGGGGCGTCTTCTTCGTCGTAGGGGGACGGCTTGGAGCCGTCGAAGATGTAATCGGTGGAATAATGGACGAGCAGGGCGCCGCGTTGCTTGGCCTCCTCGGCCATGATGCCGGGGGCGTCGCCATTGATCTTGGTCGCGAGCGCGGTTTCGGTCTCGGCCTTGTCCACGGCGGTGTAGGCCGCCGCATTGATGATGAGATCGGGAGCGGTGTCGCGGATCCAGCCGCGAATCGAATCGGGGTTGGTCAGGTCGACCTGGGGGAAATCGACGCAGACCAGCTGGCCGAGTGGCGCGAGGGTGCGCCGGAGTTCCCAGCCGACCTGGCCGATTTTGCCAAACAGGAGAATTTTAACCGGTGTCATGCGAAGGGGTGAGGGAAGAGGGTGGGGTGAACCGCGGGGCGTTAGAAAAGCTGATCGGCCGGCAGCGCACTGAACAGCGGGCTCGCCGCGTCGCGCGGGGAAAGAATCGGATTCGACACGGGCCACTGGATGCCAATGGCCGGGTCGTCCCACCGGAAACCCTGCTCGTCCCGGGGCGAATAGGCGGTGGTGCACTTGTAGTGGAACAGGGCGGTCTCGCTCACCACCACGAAGCCGTGGGCGAACCCGGGCGGGACATAGAGCTGGCGTTTGTTTTCCGCCGAGAGGGCGACGCCATACCACCGGCGGAAGGTCGGGGACTGGCGGCGGAGGTCCACGGCGACGTCCCACACCTCGCCCTGCCAGACCGACACCAGTTTGCCCTGCGGCCCGGGATTCTGGAAATGCAGGCCGCGCAGGGTGCCGCGGCCGGAAAGGGAGAAGTTATCCTGCACAAAATCGAGCGGCAGGCCCGCCGCGTGATAGCGCGCCTGGCTCCACGATTCCAGAAAGAAGCCCCGGCTGTCGCCGAAGACGGCCGGCTCTATCAGCAGGAGTCCGGCGAGTTCGCATGGCGTGACTTTCATGGACGGGGATTCAAGCCGGGTGGAGCTAGCCCGCAATTTCACACCCGCCACGATATTTTTGCGGGGCGCGACGACGCTCAGCCCGCGTGGGCCCGGCGCTTGGTCGGTCATGCGGGCTGAAACAACCCCGACAAGTCGGGGTTGTCCTTAGCCCGGATATTCCGAGCAGCCGTGAATGAGGAAAAAGATCTGGCACCGGGTGTGGTTAAGGTTGCGAGGTGAATGTGAAATATCCGGGCCAGACCACGCAACTATTTCCGGCGGTAGTCGCCCCGGCTGAAATATTTTTCCAGCCAGAGATAGGCGCAGATGAAAAAGTAGCGGCTGCCCATCTCGCTGATCTTGAGCTTGGCCACGCCGTGCTTCCGGTTGCGCCAGGTGATGGGCATGACCGTCCACGTGTAGCCGCGCACAATGGCCTTCAGGGGAATTTCCACCGTGAGATTGAAGTGCGGGGCGAGGAACGGCCGGCAACCCTCAATCACGTTGCGGCGATAGGCCTTGAAGGCATTGGTGGTGTCGTTCAGCGGAATATTGAAGCCGACCCGGACCAGAAAATTGGCCAGCCGGTTCACCAGGAGTTTTACCCGCGGATAATCGATCACCGCGCCGCCCTTGATGAAGCGGCTGCCGAAGACGCACTCCCAGCCCTCGTTGAGCACCTGCCAGTAGCGCACGGCATGCTCGGGGGCATCGGAAGCGTCGGCCATCATGATGGTGCACGCGTCGCCCTTCATGTGTTTCAGCCCGTAAACGACCGCCCGGCCGAATCCATTGGGTCCTTGGTTCCGAATGGGCGCCAGCGTGGGGATCGTGGCTTTCAGCTCCTGCAAAACGGCCCAGGTGCGGTCGCGGCTGCCATCATCCACCACCACGATCTCGTGCGGCACGCCGGCCTGTACCATGGCGGCATGGATGTCGCGGACGGTATGGGGCAGCGATTCCTCCTCGTTGTGGGCGGGGATGACGATGCTGAAGAGGGTCAGCGGCCCGGGTGGCATGGGGGGAGTCGAGGCCATGGCGGCGGTTCCGGCTCAGGCCGCCGGCTTGCGGGCCACCAGCAAAAACTGCCGGCCGCGCAGCCACCAGAGCGCGGGCAGCGCGAGGTAGAGCCGGACAAAAAACATGGGATATTCAGGGGCCGATACCATGGTGAACGGCAGGAAGCGCGGCGTGATGACGTCGATCTGATAACCCGCGATCTCCATCGCCTCACCCAGAGAGGATTCCGTCAGGTACACGTGGTGATCATAGAAGTCCCAGTATTCACCGTGCAGGTATTTGATGTTGGGTCCGATGGCGATGAGCCGGCCGCCGGGCTTCAGGCAGCGCAGCGCCTGGCCGAGGGTGCGGTTCAGGCAATCGGTGTTGGGCAGGTGCTCAAAGAAATTACTGGTGAAAACGACATCGAGACTGTTTTCCGCCACGGGCCACGGAGCCGAACAGTCCTGGTGCAGGAACTCGACGTTTTTGGCGAGGTGCTTGGGCGCGTCCGGGTTGAGGTCCATCGCCAGTTTGCGGCCCGCCGCGATGTTGTTGATGAACTCCCCGTAGCCGCAGCCGAGGTCGAGCACGGTGTCCTGCGGCGCCACCCACCGGGTGAAGAATTTGCGGGTCAGCACTTCCCAGACGCGATTGCGGTAGGCGGCCGTGCGGACGAAGCGCCGGTGGTAGATTTTGGAAAGTTCCTGCTGCGTGCTGTCCATAAGCGGCGGTTAAAAGTCAGACTGGGGCGGACAGGTCAAGCCAGCCCGGATGCTGTTCGGCGTGGCGGGCGATTTCCTCGAGGATGACCGGGGTGGGCGTGGCCGGCTGCCAACCCCACACCCGGGCGGCTTTGGCGGAGTCGAGCACGATCCAGGGGAGGTCAAACGGACGCGAGCTGCCGTCCGGCACCACCGTGTGCGGGCCGAAGCGGCCGGCGCACCACTCGCTGAGCTGCCGGAGTGACGTCGCCGAGGCGGCGCCGCCGGAGAAATTCACGATGCGATCGGCGACGGTGATCTTTGGTGCGGCCATCTGTTTTTCCAGCAATGCCACCAGGTCGCGGGGATGCAGGCAGTCGCGCACCTGATGACCGTGGCCGCCGAAACCGAGATACTTCAGCGGGCGCTTCCGCCGCCAAGCATTGATCCAGAAGGCGAAAATGCCCTGGTCCGCCCGGCCAAACTGGCCGGCGCCGGCCAGCACCCCGCAGCGGTTGATGAAGACGGGGAAGCCGAAAATCTCGCCGTATTCCAGCGCCATCGTCTCGGAGGCGAGCTTGGTCGCACCGTAGAGCGAGAGGGGAGCCAGCGTCGCAAAGGATTCGTCGAGCCCGGCCAAGGTCAGCCCCGCCGGAAGCCTGTGCGTCACATCCGGGACGAGCCCACCGGCCTTCACCTGCACGGGCAAGGCAGCCAGCGGGGCGATGGAATAGACGCGGCTGGTGGAGAGGAGAATGAAACCGGCCTTGTGGGCTTTGCAGTATTCGAGGACGTTGATCGTGCCGGTGAGGTTGTGGTCCACGAGTTCGCGTGAACTCGTTTTGCCGTCCACGCCGGCGAGCACGCTCGGGTTGGCCGCGGCGTCGAGGACAAAGTCGGCGGCGGGCAGGCGGTCCATTTGGGCCGCGTTCCTCAGGTCGGCGGTGATGACTTGGGCCCCCAGTTTTTCCAGCGGGGCGCGGTTCGTCTCGCTGCCGGGGCGGATGTAATTGTCGAAGCCGGTCACCTGGTGACCGGCGGCCAGAAGTTCCCGGGCGAGGGTGCTGCCGACAAAGCCGCAGATGCCGGAAATCAGGATGCGCATGGGGTGGTCAGGGAAACAGAGCCCGCGGGTCAGGTGAAGCGAGAAATGGGATGTTCACTGAAGAAACCAGGGTGAAGGGATCGGGTGCCGCGGTCCACCACTGGTCGGCAGAAAGACATTGGCAAGACTGGGGGCATCCCGTTGCCTCACCGGAATGGAGATTTCGTCCACCCGCGGCCTGATGGCCCATTGGCTGGCCTTGGCGACGTTCCTGATCTGCCTGGTGTTTCATGGCTGGGGCGC
>JANMVS010000321.1:0-9125 GCA_031392885.1 Verrucomicrobiota bacterium | reverse complement strand
AGCCCGCCTGCACGGCCGCGAGCACGCGGCGGGAGTCGGGCTGCAGTGCGCAGTCCAGTCGGTGCGCATCGTAACCGGTGATGAACTCGACACTCAGGGCTTCAAAACTGTCCTTGACCCCATCGAAACCGAGCCGGGCGTAGTAGTCGCGCACCGGGAAGTCGAAGACCGCGTGGTAGCGCTGGCGGTCGAGTTCCGGCAGGCCGCGGCGGCGCAGGATCACGTTCATGACGGCCAGGCAGTATTCAACGTCGTCCAGCAAGGTGCCGTTCCAGTCCCAGATCAGGTGGCGGTATCTCGGGGTCAGCACGTGGCGGGAGCATGCCGGCCGGCGGGGCCCGGGCTCAACTCTTTTCCGCGAATTGCCTGCGGGGTGGGGCGGACCGAGCGAAGCGGTTGATGGGCGACGGCTCGTCGGGGTCGACCCGCCCTGCCTTTTGAGAGCAGCTCCGGCTTGCGGCGGGGAGTGGACCAGCGCAGGTTTCGCCAATGAACAAGTGCCCGCCGGCCATCCTCCCGCGCTGGAAATGCGTCTGTGCCTATGATGGCACGACTTTCCATGGCTGGCAGAGCCAGGAGGGCGGGAACACGATTCAGGATTTGATCGAGCGGCAGTTGCGCAGAGTGAGTGGGAAACAAATCCGCCTCGAGGGCAGCGGACGGACGGACTCCGGGGTGCACGCCCTGGCGCAAGTGTTCCATTTTGATGCGGCGTGGTCGCATGGCGCCGCCAAACTGCGTCTCGCCCTGCAGAGCGGTCTGCCGCGGACCATCCAGCTGAAGACGCTGCACCGGGCCGCGCCGGAGTTTCATGCGCGTTTCGACGCGAAGGGGAAAATCTACCGCTACCATATCTACCTGGGTGAAGCGGACCCGTTTTCGCTGCCTTATTGCTGGTCGCTTAATCGCGCCCTCGACTGGCCGGCCGTGCTGGCCGCGGCGAAAGTGTTGCGCGGCAAGCACGACTTCTGGGCCTTCTCGGGCGAAAACGACCGAACCTACGAAACGACGGTGCGCGACTTGCGCCGGCTGGAAGTGGTCCGGCGGGGCAAGAAGGTGACGTTCACATTCGAAGCCGACGGCTTTCTCTACAAGATGGTGCGCAGTTTGACCGGAGCCCTGGTCGGTGTCGGTCTGGGCAAACTGACGGCGGCCACGGTGGCGGAACTGATCAAGACCCGCCGGCGCATCCCGGCGGTGGTCACCGCGCCCCCGCAGGGCCTGTTCATGGTGAAGGTAATTTACTGAGCCGGCACAAAACGGATTTTTGCCGCGGATTACGCAGCTCGGCCCGGATATAGGCGATTGAGCCTCGCCCATTAGGCTGCAGCACGATGCGTGCGGTAGGGCGGAGCGGCCCGCTCCGCCGCGGTGCGCCGGGCCGGCGACGAAGGCCGGAGCCTCGGCTGCGGCGCGCACCGTAATACCAATTACTATGAGCATATGGATTCTGGCAGGGCGTACCGAGCGAAGCGACAGTCCGTCATCCTCCGGATGAGCCGCGGCTCGGAGAGGAAGACACCCCCATACCCCCGTTAAATAATAGCAATGTCCCAAACCCCACAGGAATTGGCATAACGACAATCGCGGCCGGCCCAGCGGTCCGGCCCTACCCCCTGTGGCGCTGCCGCGCCAAAATTAAAAACGAGGGACGTTGGTATCAGCAGGAACAGATCCGGATTTTTTATCCGCTAATCGGCGCCCATTGACGCGAATCATTGTACACTCAAACCGGAATATTACGTTTATTACATTAGCGAAAACTGGCGTCTATTAGCGGTCATCCCCTTTGGGTTCCCAGCATCCGTATTCAGCTGTGGAATCCCTGGTCCGACAACTCTGGCGCGACAAGCTCGACGTGGTTTTCCCGCGGAGCTGCGTCCATTGTGGCAGGTTGGCCGAGGGTGGGGGATTTCGTCACCTGTGTCCGGCGTGCGAGAAACTGCTCTTCGTGGTTGCGCCCCCGCATTGTCCCACGTGCGGGCATCCCTATTTTGGCGAGACCGCGATGAACCGGCAATGCGCGCATTGTGAGGCGCTGGTTCCGGAGTTCGGCGAAGGCCGCACGGCGATTCTCCTGAAAGGGGCCGGCCGCTCTCTGGTCCACGCCTTGAAGTACCACCATGCGCTGCAGGTGCTCGAGGATGTCGCGGCACTGATGGCGGCCGCGCCTGGCTATGGGGATTTTATCAGCGGCGCGGTGCTGGTGCCGGTGCCGTTGCATCCGCGCAAGCTGCGGGAACGGCGCTACAACCAGAGTTTGCTGCTGGCCGAATGCGGGGTGCGGTCGGCCGCCGGCGCGGCGTCCGTTGAGGAATTGCTTCGCCGCGTGGTGGATACGGAATCGCAAACGCATTACGATCGCGCGGCGCGGCAGAAGAACCTCAAAAATGCCTTTGCTTTGGCTCCCGCCGCGGCCATTAATCCCGCCCAACGTTACCTTCTGATCGACGATGTTTTTACCACCGGTTCCACTCTCAACGCCTGCGCCGCGGTTCTGCGGCGCGCGGGCGTAGTGCGCCTCGACGTCGTCACTTTTGGTCACGGTTGATTCCCATGACGCATTTCGCCAAACCCAAACTGCCCGCCAGCAAGAGCTCCAAGACCAAGAAAAAGGTCATCACCGAGGGGCTGTGGACCAAGTGCCCCGAGTCCGGGGAAATTGTCTTCAACAAGGAACTCGAGCAAAACCTCATGGTCGTGCCGAAGAGCGGCTACCATTTCCCCCTCGGCGCCCGCGAGCGGATCCGGAGCATGGTGGACGACGGCACCTTCGAGGAATTTGACGCCGGGGTGAAGTCCGCCGACCCCTTGCGCTTCGTGGATTCGGCGGCTTATCCCGACCGCCTCAAGCGCTATGAGAAGGACAGTGGCTTGCCGGAAGCGGTGATTTGCGGCACCGGCAAAATCACGGGCATTGTGGTTTCGCTGGCGGTCATGGATTTCCGGTTCTGCGGCGGGGCCATGGGCGCGGCCGTCGGGGAAAAAATCACCCGGGCCATTGAGCGCGCCATCAAGAAAAAGGCGCCTTGCCTCATTGTCAGCTCCTCGGGCGGCGCCCGCATGCAGGAGGGCATCTTCAGTCTCATGCAGATGGCCAAAACCAGCGCCGCGCTCGGCCGGCTGGCGGAGGCGAAACTGCCGTTCATCTCCATTTTGACCTACCCGACGACCGGCGGGGTGACCGCCAGCTTTGCGACGCTGGGCGACATCATTCTCGCGGAACCGGGAGCCTTGATCGGCTTTGCCGGAGCGCGCGTCATCAAGGAAACGACCAAGCAGACCTTGCCGGCAGGGTTTCAGACCGCGGAGTTTTTGCTGAAACACGGCCTGCTGGACCAGATTGTCAGCCGGCTGGAGCTGCGCGACCGGTTGACCAGCCTCCTGCAGGCGCTGCATCTGCACAAATATAGCGCGAAAAAAGTACCCACCGCCCTGCCGTTCCCGGTGGAAACGGCGGCGGTCGTTTGATCGGGCTTATTATCCCGCCGTAGCTGCAGGCGCTTGCCGCGCCGTAGTGCCTGGCCATGTAGCGGTGGGCGTCCCGCCTGCCGGGTTCGGCAACGATCAATAAACCGTATCGATGCAGTTGAAGGTGGAGCGGCTTGACCCCAAGACGCTTTTCCCGCAGCGAAAGTCCTTCAACGCGTTGGGGACAACGCGTTCCACCTTGTTTGCTGCAATGTTCCTCGGGGAGAAATTCGACTGCATTGTTACGGCTAAAACGTGCCCGGAGGCCTGGATCTACCCTCGCCGCCGATTTTTCGCCAAGAAAAAACCGGCCTGGCACAAGGTTACCCGCGCCGATGTTGCTGGATTCTTCGCGGCGCTCCGAATGATAATCAAGGGGTGTTGTTCTCCTCCGTGACCAGCCGTGAAATCCGTAGTTAATAAAACTGCAAGCCTATCATTGCCCGACTACGCGGCGGTGACGGAATATCTTTACGCGCTCAAGGCGGGCGGCGGGAAGTTCGGGATCGATCGGATGCGGCGATTGGCGGCGGCCCTGGGGCACCCCGAACGGAGTTACCCGCTGATTCACGTGGCGGGGACGAACGGCAAGGGCTCGGTCGCGGCGATGCTGGATGCCATCTTGCACGAGGCAGGCTGGCGCACCGGGCTCTACACCTCGCCGCACCTGGTCAAGCTCGGCGAGCGCGTGCAGGTGGACCGGCAGTTGCTCACGGAACGGGAGATCATCGCCTACACCAACGAGCTCCGGCCGGTGGCGGCCGCCGGCGCGGCCGTGGCGCCGGACGAGCACCCGACGTTTTTCGAGTTCATGACCGCGATGGCGTTCCTCCAATTCCAGCGGCAGCAAGTGGACGTCGCCATCATTGAGGTCGGCCTGGGCGGCCGGCTGGATGCGACGAATGTCGTTGAGCCGGAAGTGGCCGTCATCACCTCCATCGGGTTGGACCACTGTGCGGAGTTGGGGGACACGTTGGAGCAAATCGCGCGGGAGAAGGCGGGCATCATCAAGCCGGGCCGACCGGTGGTGATGGGCCGGCTCCCGCCGGCCGCGGAGCGGGTGGTCCGCGCAGTGGCGGCCGCCGGCGGGGCGCCGCTGCACGAGGTGCGGGAGATTTTCGGGGAGGAACTTGCCGGCTATCCGCAGACCAACCTGGCGGGCGACTACCAACGCTGGAACGCGGCCACCGCCACGGTGGTGGCGCGACTGCTGGCCGTGCCGGGCGGAATTTCGGACGACCAGATTGCCCGCGGGCTCCAGCACGTGAACTGGCCGGGGCGCTGGCAGCACACCCAGCTGGGCGGGCGACCGCTGATTCTCGATGCCTCCCACAACCCCGAGGGCGTGCAAGTGCTGGAGCAAAATCTGCGCCAACTCATCGCCGTGACCGGACGCAAGCCGGTCATCGTCGCCGGGGCGCTGGGGGAGTTTCGCGCCCGGGCTTTGCTCGAGGTGGTGCTGCGCCATGCCGCCGAGATTCACCTGGTCACGCCGCGCCAAGCCCGTGCCTGCACCTTTGCGGAACTGGTGGCGCTGGTGCCGGACGAGTTTCGCCCGCTGGTTCACCGCGGGTCACTCGAAGATATTTTCCCCGATGCGCACACCTGCACGGTCGGCGGTCCCCGCGACACCATCGTTGTGACGGGCTCCATCTATGTGCTGGGCGAAGTGCTGGAGCGCATCGAACCGGGTCGCGGGGCGGGGGAGGGCAAGCTGCAGGATTTCTGAGCCGAAAGATTCACCACGGAATACACCGAACACACGGAAGATTATATCACGAAGGCAACGCGGCGATTTAACCCCGCTGGCTTCGGTGCCTTAGCCAAAATCCATGCAGTTGAACCACAGCTGACCCTACCCAAGTCCGGCCCACGTCCAGATTTCATGGGATGCTGGTATTCGAAGGGCTCGCGTCCCTGCGAGCCGGCCCGCAGAGCCGCGGGCCCTCCGGTGACCTGCGAACCTCCATTGCGCGCTTGTTTCCGGCGCGGCCCGCTGCAAGGGTGATCTGCATCTGATGAAGCCCCGTCCGTCATTCGCGAAAGCCTTCCAAGGGAAGCGCGTGCTCATCACCGGGGGGCTCGGGTTCATCGGTTCCAACCTGGCGCGCACGCTGGTGGATCTCGGGGCGCAGGTAACCATTCTGGACAGTCTGATTCCGGAATACGGCGGTAACCGCCGCAACGTGCACGGGCTGGAGCGCAAGCTGGACATCAATCTTTCCGACGTGCGCGACCGGCACAGCTTGCCGGAGTATTTGCGGGGGCAGCATTTTCTATTCAATCTCGCCGGCCAGACCAGTCACCTGGACTCGATGACGGATCCCGAGACCGACCTGGAAATCAACTGTCGGGCCCAACTCACCCTGTTGGAGGCCTGCCGGAAGCATAACCCGAAAGTGCGGGTCGTCTTCGCCAGTACGCGGCAGATCTACGGTCGGCCTGATTATCTGCCGGTCGACGAGCACCACCCGCTGCGTCCCGTGGATGTGAATGGCATCAACAAACTCGCCGGCGAGGGATATCATCTGCTCTACAGCCAGGTGCATGGCGTGCCCAGCACGGTGCTGCGGCTGACCAACACCATCGGTCCGCGCATGCGGGTGAAGGACGCACGGCAGACTTTCGTCGGGGTCTGGATCAAGCAGATCCTCGAAGGCAAACCGCTCGAGGTCTGGGGCGGCGAGCAGTTGCGAGACTTTACTTATGTCGACGATGCCGTGGAGGCCTTCCTGCTGGCCGCGACGCACCCGCGGGCGGTCGGCGGGGTATTCAACCTCGGCGGCGTGGGGCGGATCAGTTTGCGCGCCCTGGCGGTCGCGCTGGTCGGCGTCGCGGGCACGGGGAGTTTTCAAATCCGCGTCTTTCCCGCGGACCGGAAGAAGATCGACATCGGCGACTACTATTCCGACTGCCGGCTCATCGCGAAGCAACTCGGCTGGAAGCCGCGGACGACGATCAAGCAAGCGCTGGCCAAGACGCTCGCCTACTACCGCAAGGAGCTGCCGCACTACCTGTGAATCATAAAATCCTCCCCGCCGATCCCAAGGCCAGTTACCTCGCCGCCCAGGCGGAGATCGATGCGGCCATCCGGCGCGTGATGCTGAGTGGGCACTATATCATGGGGCCCGAGCTGCAGGCCTTTGAGCAGGAATTCGCCGCCTGGCTCGGCACCAAGGATACCGTGGGGGTGGCCAACGGCACGGATGCGATCGAACTCGCCTTGTCGGCCGCGGGCATCGGCCCCGGGGACAAGGTGGTCACAGTGGCCAACACCGTGACGGCGACCGTCTCGGCCATCGGCGCGACCGGTGCACTGCCCCTGTTCGTGGACATCGAGCCGGCCACCATGCTGATGGATCTCAACGCGCTCGACCACCTGTTGACGGAATTGCGCGACCCAAAGATCAAAGCGGTCGTCCCGGTGCATCTTTACGGGCAGGCGGTGGACATGCCCCGGCTGATGGCCTTGGCCGCCCGGCACAATCTCCTGGTCATCGAAGACTGTGCCCAAGCGCACGGGGCAATGGTCGGAGGCAAAAAAGCCGGGACATGGGGGGCCCTGGCCTCGTTCAGTTATTATCCCACCAAGAATCTCGGCGCCTTCGGAGATGCCGGGGCCGTGACCGGCAGCGATCCCGGCTTGCTGGAGAAAGTGCGGTTGCTCCGCCAATACGGCTGGCGCAAGCGCTACGTGAGCGACCTGCCCGGCCGCAATAGCCGGCTCGACGAGATCCAGGCGGCGATCCTGCGCGTGCGCCTGACCCGGCTCGACGCGGAGAATGCTCACCGCGACCAACTCGCCCGACACTATCTGGCGGCATTGCCGGGTACGCCGCTCACCCTGCCGGTCGTGGCGGAGGGCCGCACCCACTCCTGGCACCAGTTTGTGGTCCGGACCCCGCGGCGGGACGAACTGAAGGGGCACTTGGAAAAGAAGGATATTCTCTGTGGCATTCTTTATCCCGTACCGGTCCATCGGCAGCCGGCCTATCACGACGCGGCATTGCACCTGCCGCAGACCGAGCAGGCCTGCGCCGAAGTTTTCTCACTGCCGCTGCATCCCGGCCTGACGAAGGAGGATGTGGCCCGGGTCGCCCGCGAAGTGATCGGCTTCTTCGCGTAGGACCGCGGGACGTCCTATCGTAGAATGGGTAAACTGCGTCCCTAGCGCGCCGTTTACCATTCGCGGCGGGCCCAGCGGTCCCGCCCTACCAAAAGTCCAGTAGCATCTGGTAACTGGGATCAGATCTCATCCAGTCGCACGCAGGCCGCCTCGCGGTTTTGGCCCGCCGGGATCAGCGGGGGCACGGCAGCTTTGCATCTATCCTGGACATGGGGGCAGCGGGGATGAAAGGCGCAGCCGGCCGGTGGATTGAGCGGGGACGGTGGGTCGCCGGGGAGCACGAGGCGCACTTTGCTGCGCTCGACGTCGGGGTCGGGCGTGGGGATTGCGCTGACGAGGGCGCGGGTGTAGGGGTGGCGCGGGCGCTCAATGATCTCGGCGGCCGGCCCGAGTTCGACAATCTTGCCGAGATACATCACCGCCACGCGGTCGGAAATATGTTTCACGACGGAGAGGTCATGCGCAATGAAGACGAGGGCGAGGTTCATCTCGCGGCAGAGCTGGGCCAGCAGATTGAGAATCTGGGCCTGGATGGAGACATCGAGCGCCGAGACGGGTTCGTCGGCGATGATGACCTTGGGCTCAAGCGCGAGGGCCCGGGCGATGGCAATGCGTTGCCGTTGTCCGCCGGAAAATTCGTGGGGATATTTTTCCATGAACCGCGGCGAGAGCCCCACTTTTTCCATCAGCTGGGCGACCCGCGCCCGGACCTGCGCCCGGGACACCACGCCGTGGACGAGCAGGGGTTCGGCCAGCGTGCCGTAGATGGTCAGGCGCGGGTTGAGTGAGGCGAAGGGGTCCTGAAAGATCATCTGCAGGTCGCGGCGCGCCGACAGCAACTCCGGCGCCGATGCCGCGGTGAGATTTTTGCCCTCGAGAATCACGGTGCCCGCAGTCGTAGGCACGAGTTGGAGGATGGTGCGGGCGAGGGTGGATTTGCCGCAGCCGGATTCGCCGACCAGGCCGAGCACCTCGCCGCGCTGCACGCTCAGCGTCACGCCATCCACGGCCTTCACGGTGCCGGTTTGCTGATTAAACAGGAAGCCTGACGCGACGACAAAGTGCGTCTTGACGTCGTGGAGCTGGAGGATGGGGGAAGACATTTTCTTTAACCACTAATCCACACTAATTAGTCACTAATGAAAACTGCGGACAGTTATCGCCTGCAAGCGGGCTCCGACAATCGAACTGATCCGGATTAGTGTTCAATTAGTGTGGATTAGTGGTTTCAAATCTCCCTAGCTTGGACTCTCAGGCAGGCGGTCGCCTGTTCCTTGGAGACCGGAGCCAGGCGCGGGTCGGTGGCGCGGCAGAGGTCGGTGGCGGATTCGCACCGGGGGGCAAAGGCGCAGCCGGCGGAGGCTTTTGAGAGATCGGGGGGCATCCCTGGGATGGTGTAGAGTTCGCGCCCCTTGGGCTGCAGCGCGGGGATGGAGCGTTGCAGCGCCTTGGTGTAGGGATGGCGCGGCGCGCGGAAGAGAGTGCGGGTGTCCGCGGTCTCGACGATCCGGCCGGCATACATCACCTG
>JANMVS010000318.1:0-1730 GCA_031392885.1 Verrucomicrobiota bacterium | reverse complement strand
TGGTGGTCTTCCTCGACACCCGGGCGGACCGGGACATCGCCTACGTCCATAAGCGCGACATCGCCTCGCTGCGCGACAAGACCGCGGCGGGGATGTCGTCCTCCACGGCCAACACCGACCTCAAGATCCTGCGGGTCGCCTTCCGTCAGGCCGTGGTTGACGGCATGCGGTTGGACAATCCGGCCTCGGCAGTCCGCACGCTGGATGATCGTAAGGAACCCGACGCACTTGAGCGCCGGCCATTTGACGAGAAGGAGCTGCGCACCCTCCTGGCCGTGACCAAGGGCGAGTGGCGGGGCCTCGTGCTGGGCGGCCTCTACACCGGCCAGCGGTTGGGCGACCTCGTCTCGCTCACCGGCCGCAAGGTCAATCTGGCGGACGAGCTGATCAAGTTCCGCTCGCAGAAGACCGGTCGCGACATGGTCATCCCGATTGGGGCCCCCTTTCTCGCCTATTTGCAGAAGCACTTTCCCGCCGACCCCGACGCGCCCATTTTCCCGAAGGCGGCGGGAGAAAAACGTGCAGCCGATGGCGAGTCCCGGCGACTCTCGGCACAGTTTCACGCCCTCCTCGTCAAAGCCGGGTTGGTCAATCCGCGCCCGAAGGACAAGAACAGCGGCAAGGGCCACTCCGTGAAACGCACCGTCAGCGAGCTGACGTTTCACAGCCTCCGCCACAACACCACGTCCTGGCTCAAGCGGGCCGGCGTGCCCGAATCGGTGGTCCGGGACATCATCGGCCACGAGTCCGCACTGGTCAGCCGCGAATATACGCACATGGACGACGAGACCAAGCGGAAGGCGATCCGCAACCTGCCGGATATTTCCTAACGCTCCCCGGCGGGGGCCCGGCTGATGCAGCCTTAACCCGGCTGGCCCGATTCCAGGTCGTAGAGCATGCGCCAGATGCGGTCCAGCTCGCCGCGCTCCACCACCTGCAACGGAGTCGAGCCATCGAAAGCGTTATTCGGCTGCTTCAGCCACCGGCCCACCTGGACAGGCTCCATGACGCGGGAGAGCCCGTCGAGCAGGCGATCCATCTCCACCAGCGCCTTTTCCTGTTTGGCCGAGGGCGTATCGCCCTGACTCCACTTGGCGACCGAGCGGGGCGAGAACCCGGTCAAACGCACCAGCAGCGGTTGCGGCAGGTGAAACGTATCGCGGTAATGCAGGAGCAAACTGGAGTAATCGTTCGCCCCCCGGTGGCCGAAACGGAATGACCCCACCGCCAGTTGCTTGGCCATGCTCTTTTTGGTTTTGGTCGCGATTGCCATAATTATGCCTGCAATAAAACCTGCATTATTGCAGGTGTCAAGCCCTGAGCCTCACTCCCAGCCGGGCGAGCTTTTCCCCTTCAACCACCTTCATCCGATCATTGCGATGCACGCGGGGAAAGACCGCCACATTGATGCCCTGCGGGACGGCAGCGGACCTGACCAGCAGGCCGCTGGCGCCGTTGACGGCCCCGGCCCGGCCCAACGCCTGGGACGAACTCTCCTGGCCGGCCTGGAGCAGCTTGCGCCAGTCTTCGGCCGCCAGCTCTTTCAAAGTGACGCCCAAGGTCCGGCGAATGCCGGGTGAGGTAAGATCGAGGACGCCGACCAGCTGGGCCTCAATGGCCACCAGCAGGCGCGGACCCTTGGTTACAACGCCGTAGTAGCGGTCGTTGGCCTTGCATTCCTCCAGAGCGACGGTGTCGGTGGTGCTGCCATAGACCGTGGCCAGGCCGGG
>JANMVS010000284.1:0-3620 GCA_031392885.1 Verrucomicrobiota bacterium | reverse complement strand
GCGCGGAGCATCTTGACCTGCTTTTCCTGACCAACGGCCTTGAGGACCATGTCGCAGGCCTCGATGAATTCAGTGCCGGGGATGGGCTCGACCTTGCCGCCGACGAGGCGGGTGCGGATGAGTTTGAGGCCCGAGACATGGCCGTTCGTCGCGACGACCTCCACCGGCAGGGCGTGAAAAATGAACTGCGCGCCATCGTCCTTGGCGTGGGCATATTCGAAATCATAGGCGGACATGTCACCCTCGGCGCGACGGTAGACGATGAAAGCCCGGTCGGCCCCGAGACGCTTGGACTGGGTGACAGCGTCGATGGAGGTGTTGCCGGCGCCGATGACAGCGACGCACCGGCCGACCGGCACAGTGTGGAGCGGGTCGGTATGGATTCGGGAGATGAATTACAGCGCGTCCAGCACCTCGGGCAGATCCTCGCCCGGGATGTGCAGCCGGGTGGCGGCGCCGAGGCCGACCCCGATGAAGACCGTGTCGAAATCTTTTTCGAGGGTGGACACGGCGATGTCCTTGCCGACCGCCAGCCCGGTGCGGATCTCAACCCCGAGCGATTTGACCAGCTCGACCTCGGCGAGGCTGACCGGTGGCTTCATCTTGTAGTAGGCGATGCCGTAGGTGTTGAGGCCGCCCGCCTGCTTCTGCCTCTCAAAGATCGTGACGCTGTGGCCGAGCTGGGCCAACTCCGCGGCGCAACCAAGGCCGGCGGGGCCGGCGCCGATGACGGCGATTTTCTTGCCGGACTTCTTAGCGGGTGGTTTTGGCAGCACGTTGAGGCCGCGCTCGGTAATGTAGTCGGTGGCGTAGCGCTGGAGCCGGCCGATCATGATGGGCTGCTCGTCGCGGTCCTCGAGCACGCAGGCGCCTTCGCAAAGCACGGAGGTCGGGCAGACGCGGGCGCAGGAGGCGCCGAGGATATTGGCGGTCAGGATGGTCTGGGCCGCGCCGGCTGGGTGGCCGAAGGCAATTTTCCTGATAAAGGCGGGGACATCGATGCCGCTCGGGCAGGCCATGATGCACGGCGCGTCGAAGCAGTAGAGGCAGCGGCTGGCCTCGATGAGGGCTTCCTGCGGGCGCAGTGGGGGCTTCAGGTCGGTGAAATTGGCCGCAAGGGCGTCGGCGGAAAGCAGCGGCGAGAGGGGCATGGCGGAAGCGGGCGGGGCAAAAAGCGTTCCGGTGCGGACCAGGAGGGAAGTCAGTCAACTTTGGCCGGCTATTCCCAGGACCGGCATGCGGGCGCCTTTAGGAATGGTTGATGATTGGTGGATTGAATACAGCCAAGAAGCCGGTAGTTTCCAAGCAGAAATCAGACCACACGCGCGCCGGGTGGAGCGGCTTGACCTCAAGACGCTGGCTCGAAAAAAGCGCGTTGGGGTCAACGCGCTCCACCTCAATTCTCAGCCCCATGCCGCTCAACCCGCAACGCACCATCGCCGAACTCAAGGAACTGCGTACGCTGACCGGCGACGAGCACGGGGCGCAACGGGTGGCGTTCACCCCGCGGTGGGTGGCGACCCGGGCGTGGCTGCGGGAAAAATTGCACGGGTTGCCGGTGGAAATGCACGTGGACGCGGCGGGGAATTTCTGGGCGACCCTGCGGGGTGCAAGGGAGAAAGCATTGCTGATCGGCGGGCACATGGATTCGGTGCCGAACGGCGGCTGGCTCGACGGCTGCTTCAACGTGCTGGCCGGCGTGGAAATCTTGCGGCGCATCAACGAGCAATATCCGGGCCGGCCGCCGGTGACCGTCCGGCTGGTCGACTGGGCCGACGAGGAGGGTGCGCGGTTTGGCAAGAGCCTGTTCGGCTCCTCGGCGTGCTCGGGTTCGCTGAACATGGAAGAGGCGCGCAAACTCAAGGACAAGGACGGCATCAGCCTGCCCGCCGCATTGGCGAATATTGGGGTCGACTTCGAGCGGGTGAAGGACAGCGGCCAGGAATTGAAAAATGCCTCGGCCTATCTGGAGCTGCACATCGAGCAGGGTCCGGTGCTGCTCGACCTCGATCTGCCGCTCGGGGCCGTCCTCGGGACTTTTGGAGTCGAACGGCACGCCATCACCTTTCACGGGCAGGCGGCGCACTCCGGCAGCACGCCGATGAACCGGCGCAAGGACGCGTTCCTCGCCGCGGGCAAGATGAGCCAGGAGATTTACCGGATCACCGATCGCCATGGCGGGGTGTGCACCATCGGTTCCTGCACCACGAAGCCCGGCATCGTCACCAGCGTGGTCGAGGAATGCCGGATCACGCTCGATCAGCGTCACCTCGACGCCCAGGCGCTCGCCCAGATGCTGCACGACGCGCAGGCCGCGAGTGAGCGGTTCGCGCAAGAAGGCAGCGTCCAGGTGTCCTGGGAGCGTCTCTGGCAGATCGAACCGCGGCCGTTTAACCCGGAGCTCATTGAGATGTGTGCGGCGGCGATCACGGAAACCTGCGGCGTATGTCACCGGTTGCCCTCGGGGCCGTTGCACGATGCGGCCGAGACCTGCGGGGCGGGCATCCCGACGGTCATGATGTTCGTGCAGAGTCTCCACGGCATCAGCCACAACAAGATCGAGGACACGAAGGAGGAGCATCTCGTGTTGTGCGTGACGGCGTTCGACCAGTTGGCAACGAAGGCGATGGCGTGGGTGGCCAAGCGCTGAAGCTGGAGGGCCCGCGTCCCTGCAGGCCGATTTTGGAGCGGCAGGTGGATCGCTCGCATTGACTCGGGCGAACGACGGCCCGCAGGGACGCGGGCCCTCCATTAAGCCAGCGCCGCCCGCAAGGCCCGGGCTTCCGCGAGAAGCTCGTGCGCGGCGGCGAGGGTGTCGATCGGGGCGGGGGCAGCTGTCACTACCGCGTTCATGACCGCGTGATCGTGGTGATCATCCGGATCACCCAGCCCGGTCTGACGGAACTGGCGCAAGCGCTCGAGGATGAGGTCGCGGATTTCGGTGGCGTGCTCGACGCTGTGAAAAATCCCGGTATGAAGCGACTCACCCTGATGATGCTCGGCCTGGCCTCCGCCTCCGCCTGCCGATTGCACATGGACGTCGGCCAGGCCGAGCAGGCGTTGGAGCGGGCCCTGCATGACCTCGACCTGCTGGAGATTGGCGTAGCTCATGGTGGATTCCTGCAGACGGAGCAGGCCGGTGCGGATGCGCAGGCTCCGGTCTGTGATGATGTACCAGTGCTGCTCGAAGCCGAGCCGGACCGCGGCATAGGTCACGGGAATCTGGGCAAGGAACAGCACGATGCCGCCAAGTTCAAACAGCTCGATCACCGGGATGACCCAGCGCGGCGTGCGCGCGGCGAGTCGTTTGAGGTCGTGGCGAAATTCCTGCCGGGATTTGCTGCCGGACTTTTTCCGTGGTTCCGGGACGGGCGCATCGCTCGGTGGCGGGGCGGGGGTCACGGCCGCCGCGGGATCGGGGAACAGCCCGGCCTTTTCCACTTCGGCCATGAACGACCAAAAAACCCACAGAGAAAACAGCAGGCCGATCAACGCTCCGGCCTGGCCGAGACTCCAACGCAGCAGGAGCAGCTTGTAATAATTTTGCCCGGCGCGGAAAACACGGATGGAGCCCGGGGCGCCGAACGGCGGCGCCGGGTCGTGGGGTACGCGCATGAGGC